>CAZHOC010000344.1:0-6172 GCA_964534295.1 uncultured Bacteroidia bacterium
CTGCGGCCAAATAAGCGCCATATTCTAACTTGGTCATGCCCGTTTGAGGGTAACGCATGGAGTCGCTTACATCGAGTACAACTTGGCAGCGTAGATTGGTCTCTTCTTCAAACTTTTTGGAGTAAAGCTTATTGGTCTTGCCAAAAACCTTCCAATCAATGTTTTTTAAGGATTCACCCGCATTATAGGGTCTATGTTCTGCAAATTCGACAGAGAAACCATGGTAGGGACTTTTGTGCATGCCCGTGATAAAGCCTTCTACAATCAACTTGGCCTTGATTTCTATATTTTTTAGGCGACCTACGACCAAAGGATCTAGGTATTTGATGGGGGATGTTTTAGCCATATATCAATGTTACAGAGCTTATAGGGGAAAACCAAGGTTATTATCAAAGCCTTTGGGTCAATATTGCATAAAGGATAGGAAAATGATTATTTTTAAAGATTCATTTAATAATCATTCAGATCAATAATAACGAATGCGCATTCCATTTTTAGCCCCACTGCTTTTATTGTGCATACTAGTAGTCGGCGGTTGCTGTGAAGAATGTCAGCGTGAATCGCTGGGTAGTTTTGAATTTACTCCGATCGAAGAGGCCTGGATCGAATTTGCTGAAACCAAAGACAGGACTTTTCGGAATACGACTACTGGTAGTCAAGTACTCTTTAAATACGAAGACATTGTAGCGAGTTTTGAAACTCAATTGTTTGAGTGTGATGACTTTGGCAGATGTGGCTTATGCTGTACCACCTTTGACAATCCATTTCGTTTTGTACAATTGCGAAGCAGTGATGGTCAATATGTATTTGATATTACCTTGCGTAAGGATTTCCAAAATTCTGATCCAACGGATGATCCTGCCACGATTGAATCCTACTTATCGATTACTTTTAACAATTTCCTGACTTGCCAATTGTTTAGTCTGCCTGATACGGTACTTACTGAAGATATTAACCTTGCTGGTAAAGACTTCTTTAACGTTTCTATGTGTGATTTCAGTACAGGAAATAGTTTTAATGTGCCAGGAGAACCTGTCCGCTTTTACTTCAATAAACTCAATGGCATCGTAGGCTTTGAAGTAATCGGAGAGAATGAAAACGAAATCTGGATTTTAGTTTAATTAGGGATTTATTGTCCTACGGACAATAATAATAGAAGAAAAATACCAACTACTACCTATTACTTTTTTGTATTCTATCGAGAATATGAAACTGTAAGCCTTAATAAAGAGAATATGAATCAATTTTTAAGAGTAGGACTATTAATTGCCTGCTGTCTACCATTTCTGAATGTTGTGGGTCAGAATGCAGATTTTTGTGGCACGGACTACCTTCAAGAGCAATCAAGGGCACTGAACCCTGAGTTGTATGATAGAATTGTAGCGGAAGACAATGACAAGTATGTCAAGTACATCCATGACCGGCACCAAGGATTGATTTCCAATACCCGAGCTAATTGCGATGTGTACAAAATCCCAGTTGCGGTGCACATTGTACATAGTGGAAATTCTATTTCTGATGCGAGAATTCAAACGGAGATTAACAGAATCAATGAGAATTACCGTCGTCTACCTAATACTTCTGGCTTTGGCCAAGGGGTAGACACTCGAATTCAGTTTGCCTTAGCTCAGCTAGATCCGCAGGGTAATCCTACTACTGGGATTACTCGTCATCAAAACGCCGCTCTCGCCCAGCATGACTACGGCAACGGAACCAATGATGAATACAACGCTCTCACCTCTTTAGCGCATTGGGCTAATTGTATGAATATCTACGTTGTAAATAGTATTGATCCATTAGTTCCCGCTCCCGGAACCATACTTGGTTATGGTCCTCTGCCTTGGTTCACCCAGTATAACAAAAGAAGTATGGTGGTAATCGCTAATGCAGTAGGAGGCTTTAATGGTGCCTTACTCGATCTTACCGTTACTCATGAGATTGGGCATTGGATGGGGCTACTTCACCCTTTCCAGTTTGGATGTGCTGGAAGCACTGGCGCCAGTTGTTTGACTGGTGGGGATCAAGTTTGTGATACTCGTCAAGCAGATATGTCTAGAGAAACTTGTAATAATGTAAATAGCTGTGATGACTCTCCTTGTGATTATGGAGACTCTGAAGACAACTATATGGGATATACTGCATGCGCTAACGCCTTTACGGAAGGTCAAGCTGAACGACTCTACTTCTATCTCGATGGTCAGCTCTCTTACTTGTGGGATCCTGCAAACTTAACAGCCACTGGATTAGGAAACTTTAATACAATATACTCACAACCAGAACCTGCTTTTACTGCTTCTCAGACCATCGGATGTGAGGGGACAACCATTACCTTTACCGACGAGACAATGGGTTGTGTAGAAAACTATAACTGGATCTTCCCCGGTGGTTCTCCGATCAACTCTAATGACCCTAACCCAGTAGTAACCTATAATACTCCAGGTGAATATCCTGTACAGCTTACAGTGAGTAATACTGGTGGATTTACAAACTCTATCACTAAAACTGCTCATATCAAAATTGCAAATACTGGGGTCGTGCCTCCATATACGGAAAGCTTCGAATCTAGCTCTTTTGTGCCTAGTGGATGGAAAATCGTAGATGAAGCTGGTGATGGAGGATGGGAAAGAAAAACACTTATTGCCTCTGAAGGGAATGCTTCTGCCTCCTTTCCTGCGTTCAGCTCTAATTCATGTAACAGTAATGATTACCTGATTTCTCCGCTGATTGATTTGACTAATATCTACAATGCGAGTATTAAGTTTGATTATGCTTACCTGGCTTATTCGGCCAGCCAAGATGAAGCTGATCAATTAGTGGTACAAGTTGTAAATGAGTGTGGCGAAACTTTACCAGGGGCCTTGTTTGAAGGTTCTGGCTTTGTGCTTGGCTCTCAACTTACCTTCTTCAATTCTGGTCCCTTCGTGCCTGCTGATGATCAGTGGAAAACAATAGACGTCAGTTTGAATGACTATTTGGGAGAGAAGATCTATATCAAGTTTGATTTCTTCTCATTGCAAGGTCAGAACTTCTATCTCGATAATGTTGTCATTGATGGATTCACCACTGGAGTTGAACAACTACACGATCTTGAAGCGGCAACCACAGTAGTTCCTAATCCTTTTGAAGATGGATTCGATCTACAATATCAACTGCCAAAGTCAGAAAACTTAAGAGTTGAGATTGTCGATATTAGTGGCAAAGTATTGTATCAAGAAGAACTCGGTACTATTTCTGCCGGTTCTCATGAGCATAAGCTTAACTCACCAGCCATACTAAATCTGTCTGCTGGTGTTTACCTATTGAACTTATACACTGATAAGGGTAGAGCGACGAAAAAGCTGATAAAGCTCTAGTTTCTCACCTGAGCTAATGATAATAGGACGTTGGATTTGATCCGGCGTCCTATTCTTTTTTGTAAGAAATAACGATTTTGTGAAGTAAAAATATGCCTCTTTTTCTTTTTGGAGATGCCAGCAAGAGCAGAAGTCTATTCCTTGGAAAAAGTTCTTTTTCAGCCATCAAACGCTGTAAATGCAGTATTTTAAACAATTATTCAATAAAAAATGGGATGAGAGGAAATTAATTTCGATACTTCGAACTTGTTTGGAAATATCCACGGCATGGCTATTGCCTACTGTTATAAATCGGATATTACTGACATTGGAATATTAATCGGTTGTTCTATTTTTGATTATCGCTTCAACCGATAGATATGAATATATACCTTTTACTTGCGCTTGCTTCATTAACGTCATTTGCTCTTGCCTATTTTATTATTCCAGTAGTTATCGAAACGGCACACAAAAAAGGTCTTTTTGATTTACCTGATGCTAGAAAACAGCATACTCAGCCGACTCCGCCTCTAGGTGGGATTGCCATCTTTCTCGGCATGGTAGGGTCGATTTTGTTTTGGGGAGACGCTGCGACTTTTGACTTGATTCGCTTTCCCTTGCTAGCTATGCTATTCTTATTCTTTGTAGGTCTAAAGGACGACTTACTAGAAATGAAGGCGCTCAAGAAATTGGTTATTCAAATTCTATTGGCTTTGATTGTAGCGGTTGCAGGCTTGAGAATAACTAGTCTAAACGGCTTTATTGGTATATATGAACTACCAATTGCCATACAATATATTATCACCATTTTATTCATCGTTGGTCTTACCAATGCTTACAACCTAATCGATGGTATTGATGGATTAGCGGCAGGGATTGCCAGTATAGCAGGCATTACCTTCACACTACTCTTTTTCCACATTGGAGACTATGGTTTTGCCATATGCTCTTTATCAATGGTAGGGGCACTACTCGGATTCTTAAGGTATAATTTTGCACCTGCAAAAATCTTTATGGGGGATACAGGCTCTCTTTCTGTAGGTGTGTTACTTTCGATTTTAGCCGTTCGTCTTCTCGGGCAGGGATTTTTATTCGAACAAAGTCTCTTCCAAGGCGATTGGATTCCAGTTTGGATCTTCGCAGTACTAACTGTACCAATGCTTGACATCACACAGGTAATGATCAAGCGTATCATGGATAAACGTTCGCCTTTCAGCCCAGATCGCGGTCATGTACATCACATGTTGCAGAGAATTGGTTACAATCACGCTCAGGCTAGTGTAACGCTTTATGCCGTTAGCCTACAAAATGTGTGCATGACTTGGCTATTTAGCCAAGCAGGTATGAGTAGTAATCTCGGTTTTGTCCTTATACTCGGAATCAGCGTATTAGAACTCTCTTGGCTACTACAATTAGAGAAAAACAAAGAGATGCCTACTTATATGCAAAAGGTGAAGCAAGTACTACTCGTTATCCAAAGCTATCTATTCTAAAGATTTGTAATCCTCATTAGTCATGGGTAGTTTATCAAAAAGGCCTACCTATGCTCTCCTATCGATTACTTATCCTGCTGGTTTTGTCATTCTCGGCTTGTCAGAGTTCTGAAACAAGCGTTCGGCAAGCCGCAACAAAATATCTTGATGCCCGACTAAATGATGATTTTAGTCGGGCAATGCTTTATGCAAGTCCTGAGTCACACGAAGCCATAGAAGATTTAGCCTCCATGGCAAATGATGCCCCTGCCTTGGAGGCGGCTATGCAATACAGAATTTTAGAGGTGAAAATAGAAGGAGATAGCGCTAAGGTAGGCTACGAATTAGAAAACTACTTTGGTCTGGAATACCTCCAACTTAAAAAAGTAGAGGAAAATTGGTTGGTGAAACTAGACTTTGATGATGTACCAGACCCCGCCATGCTGGCTCGAGATCTTAGTTTAATGGAATCCGAAGATACCATCACCAAATTGCAAAGAAGCCTAGATAAACTTTTGCTTGAGGAGGAAGATAGTGTGGCCAGTGAAACCCTAATCCCTAATTAAGCGGTTGAGGTCCGATTTATTACCATTCCTTCAGCTTATTGAAATACTTACTAGCTAATAATTAACTTATGCTCCAATTATTTGGGGTTGAGTTATGCATATTCATAAGTCATTGGGGCAAGCCATTGCCTTCCTTTGTTCTTTTTTCTTTCTGGGGACTAATTTTCTCTTTTCACAAGAAGCTTTGACTGTCACTTTCAGTCAAGAAAGAGGTCTTTATGAGCAGGCGCAAATTGTGAGTTTAAGCACCAATTTGTCGCAAGCAAACATTTATTATACTCTTGATGGCACGATTCCCAGCAGTACTAACGGGAGCGTTTACAGCCAGCCAATAAATATTACCACTACCGCCTATATAAGGGCTGTTGCACAGAACGCTGATACCCTTAGCAAGGTATTTACCCATACTTATCTTTTTCTCGACGATGTAATTAATCAGCCCAATGCTATCAGTGGCCTACCGGTAAGTGGGTTGGAGTTTGATGCTTCCTTAAAAAACGACCCAACCTATGGACCCGAAATGCTAGAAGGACTCGCATCTATTCCTAGTGTTTCTATTGTTCTCAACCCTACTGATTTTGTTACGGCCCACGGGAGTAGTTCTGAAGTACCAGTTTCTATGGAAATCATTTACCCTGACGGTCGTAGTTCTATTCAAGAAAACTGCGGCATGAAAAGGGTAGGGGGCTCCACTTTTAATAGTCCTAAACGCAATTGGCGCTTGACTTTCCGTTCCCAGTATGGGGCTGGAAAACTTAGGGCTCCCATATTTGGTACAGGGGCAGCAGATGAACATGATCAG
>CAZHOC010000345.1:0-6165 GCA_964534295.1 uncultured Bacteroidia bacterium
CATTGAGGCGAATAATCAATTCGGGTTTGAGTTCTTTTGCTTTGCGAAAATCGTCCATAGCAGCTTTTAGCTCGCCGCTAGCATAACGGGCAAGCCCGCGATTATACCAGGCTTCCGCTAAGTTTGGAGACATTGATAGTGCTTGATCAAGATATCCTAAGCCTTCCTCGACCCGATTAACTTGGCAAAGGGCCAAGCCTAGATTGCTTAAACAAACTGGGTGAAAGGGCTCTTCTTCGATGACCTTTTCCATATCGCTAATTGCTTCCTCTAGCTTGCCTAGCTTATAGAGCGCCGTTCCGCGATTGAGCCGGACGATCAACAGAGTAGAGTCCACAGCTAAAGCTTGATCAAATTTTGTGATCGCACTTTGCACTTTACCCTCCTGTAGCTCATAAAAGCCTAGATAGCCGAGGGTTTGGGGATGGCGGGGATTCCTCTTGTAGGATTGCTTAAAAGCAGCAATAGCATCTGCTTCTCGTTCTAGTTTCAAAAGGGTGAGGCCTCTGTGGAAGAAGGTTTGATAACTACTATCCTTATATGCTAGGGCCTTATTGAAATCTTGCAGTGCAATTTGATAGTCTCCAGCGTCATAATACAGTATCCCTCTCGCACGATAGGTAGGGCCATGAGAGGGGTCTAAACGAAGGCTTCGTTCGTGATATCGTAATTTTTTCTGGACGGCTTTGGAGTAATCAGCACGACTGACGTCCTGAGAATATCCAAATGAAAATAAGAGCAGAGCAAGGGTTAATAAACAGAGCGTTTTGATCTGCATGGAAAATTACCTGAGTTTGCTTGGTAGGACGAAAATAATCAATTTTAGCAGTAAAGCCACGCTTAAATAGTTTTGAATACAACTTATGCCTAGCGCTACTCCCATTATCCTACTTGCCTTTGCTAACGATCGTGAAGGTAATTTCTTGCGTAATATCGCCGCCGAACAGCAAGCGATTAGCCGCGCCTTAAGGGAGGCAGAGCGTCAAAAATTATGTGAAGTATTGGTATTAGCGGATGCTTCCCTGGATGATATCATCCAAACTTTCAAGGAGGAAAGGGGAAGGATTGGCATCTTTCATTATGGCGGTCATGCAGACGGTGATGCCCTACACCTGAGTTCTGAAAGTGGTGAAGAGGCCCAAATAGATGGGCAAAGCTTTGCCAATTTCCTCGGGCAACAGGAAAATTTAGAACTTGTCTTTTTAAATGGGTGTGCGACTTTGGCGCAAAAGGAATTTTTGCTCGAAGCGGGAGTTCAAAGAGTGATCATCACCGATCAGGCTATCAATGATAGTGGAGCCAAGCAGTTTGCAGCCCAATTTTATGAATCTTTGGGTACAGGCCTTACAGTAGCAAAATCCTTTGAAGAGGCTAGCGCCACCACCATTTTAAAAGAAAGTGGACAAAGGCGTAATCTTTATTGGGAGGCACCTGCGGTGAACGCTAGTCCCGAGCTACCGTGGCAGTACCACCAGCATCCTAATGTAAATCAAAGCTGGCAATTTGAGGCTCCGACTCCCCTAGCCGATCCTAAGCCGCAGACTAGCTCTCAGCCAAGCTGGCTTTATTATGTGCTAGGAGGGATTTTGTTACTAGCCCTAGGATTTGGCGGCAGAACGCTTTACCGTTCTATGAACAAAAGCGTTCCTCCGAAGGAGAAAGCTGAAGAGCTCCCGGTTTGGTATGAGTATGATAATTTGGTCAGCTTCACTGGTAAGGTAAGTGATCAAAACGAAAAAGCGGTTGATGAAGCCAAAGTGGAAGTAACCAATCTCAAAGACCTTCAGTACGCCGCTAATCGCGAAATAGAAGCTCATTTAGGCAGTTTTGTGTTACAACTAAGCCCTACTCAACTAGGTACTGAGGAAGGAGATTCGGTTCAATTTATCGTTACTAAGGAAGGCTATTATAAGACCCGCCAATATATCCAAGTGGCACAGCTTTGGGAAAAGAGGGATGACCTACATTTTTTGTTGCTGGAAAAAGAAAAAACCGCCGATGGCCAACCCAAAACGACAGAGCCTGGTGCCAAGAACGAAGTAGTGATTTCAACACGAGTGTCCGATTTGCTGCAAAAAAACCGGACTGAGGCAGTCCTCAAACAGCTAAAAGTAAGCTCAGACCTTAATTTTACCCCAGCGACCAAGGATACTAAGGTTGATTATATCATCCCCAACACCAATGCCATCAAACTCAAGATGGTAAATATCAAAATCAAGATGGGTACGAGGGCAGCCCAGACCAATTGGACTGTTACGGTTAATGACAAGGAAGTGAATCCTGCTACCAGCGGAGACACTTGGAGTTTCCCAATCTTGTCTAGTAGTCAAACGGCGATCATTAGGCTCAAATACAAAACTGCCTGCCGCTATACCAAGCTTACTCCCAATAGCGATAAAATGCTTGATTTCCAGCAGGATTTCAGAAATTGCAACTAGGTTCAAGCGTTCCGCGCAGCGGGGAAAAAGAAACCTCCCCACAACTTCTAATCAGCATCAGGAATCCTATAAGCTTCAACTAGAGGCCTCGGAGATTTCTCGTCGGCCCACTACTTGGGCCTCCTTCGAAAAGAATATTGGAAGATTTGTAGGTGCGTGCATGCATGCTGCACATGAAGACAAACGTTCCGCGCAGCGGTAAACAAAAAGAAAAGTAAAGCCATAAAAAAACCCCGGCTCGATGGCACGGGGCTATGGGTTAAAAACATACGCCTATGTAAAAATCACCCACTTGGTATAAAGAACGGTAGTTATTAAAGATTTACGAGATTCCAATAACTTGAATCAAATATAGGAATCGCGAAATTAATTTAAAAGCGAATTTTCGCAAAAATCACTTTTTCGCCTTTTTTTTCTTCTTCGCTTAGGCCATAATGCCTCGATTTGATTACCTTGTATAGCTTTTCCCCCGTAAAGTTTAACAATTAGATACTTTCCTTGGAGCGACTGACACTATGGCGCTAAACAAACAGCATATTCGCCTCATTTTTGGCCTAAAAGTTAGACAACTTCGCCGCCAAAAAGGCCTTTCCTTTGCCGAGCTATCCAAAAAATCTGGGCTATCCGTATCCTATCTCAATGAAATTGAAAAGGGTAAAAAGTATCCTAAGACCGATAAAATTATTGACTTAGCCGAAGCCCTAGGTGTCAGTTATGATCAGTTAGTATCGCTTAAACTTTCCAAAAAATTAGCGCCCATATCAGAGTTGCTTGGCTCAGGCTTTCTAGAAAGTCTACCCCTAGAATTGTTCGGATTAGAGACTAGCACACTGTTAGAACTCATCTCCACCGCGCCCACCAAGATCAACGCTTTTATCAGCACTATCCTCAAGATCGCGCGCTCCTATGAAATGAAGCGGGAAAATTTCTACTTCGCAGCCCTCCGCTCTTATCAAGAAATGCATGACAACTATTTCGAAGAGATTGAGCGTTCAGTAGATGAATTTCTCGACCGCTTTGGTATGGATGTCTCCCCTTTGGTGGATACTGCAGATCTTGAGCGCATCCTCATTGGAGAATATAAATACTCGATCGAACGCGAGCGTTTGGGGCAGTTTCCTAATCTCAAGCACTTTCGCTCGGTTTATGATCCGAAAAAAAATATCCTCTTTGTCAATCCCAACATCACCAGCACCCAGCAAGCATTTTTGATGGGTAGGGAACTGGCATTCAACTATTTAGGACTAGAAGAGCGTCCCTACACCTCTAATATGTTTGAGGTAAAGTCATTTGAGGACGTGGTCAATAGCTTCCGCGCGTCTTATTTCTCGGTTGCGCTTCTCCTCAATCGCCACTTATTGGTCAAGGACTTTGAAGCCTTTTTCGATCGTGAAGAATGGAGCTCTGCAGCATTTATGGGCATCATGCAAAAATATGGGGCATCGCCAGAGATGTTTCTCACGCGCTTGACCAATCTTTTGCCAAAATACTTTGGCCTGGATCAGCTGTTTTTCCTCCGCTTCAAAGATTCTTTAGAGCAGCAGACCCACAACTTTAATATCAACAAGGAGCTGCATATTTCTCGCCAGCACAATCCACACGCCAATGACCTCAATGAGCATTATTGCCGCCGTTGGGTTTCTATTCGGATTTTGCAGCAAATGCGGGAGGGTCAGCTGCCCCGAACGCGTGAAGATTATCAAGTAGCGGTTCAACGTTCCCAATACCACGGCTCCAAAAACGAATATTTCTGCGTTTCCATCGCCGGCCCCAATGATCCAACCCCTAATGTCAATGTGAGCGTTACTTTGGGGATTTTCATTGACAGCCACAGTAGCAAACGGATTCGCTTTTTGAAACAAGAAAGCGTGCCTGAGATACAGGTCAATGAGACTTGTGAGCGTTGTCCACTGACCGACTGCACCGAACGAGCCGCCCCTGCCCTAGTGGTTGAGAATCGTGCCCGCAAAGAAAACATTCGTCTCAAAATCGGTGAGCTATTGGGCCAAGAGCCTTCGAGTGTTCAGGTTTAGGTTTAACCTCCCGATAGCTATCGGGAGCGCGGAACGCTTATCCCCTGGTGCGGCATGCATGCACGCACCTACAAATCCTCCAATATTCTTTTCGACGGAGGCCTAAGGCCGAAGAGAAATCTCCGTGGCTTCCGAAAGTAAATTCAATGCTAAGGGCCAGCCCCACCATAGCTAGGAGGTATTTTCTTTCCGCTGCGCGGAACGCTCATCACTTTCATTGATCATCCAAGCGTCCCACAGCCAATTTAGATTGAGTCTGGATAGTGGTAGATTGTGCCTTTTTGGCCCAATAAGCAAGTTTTCATTTTGAAATTTGCGCCCCTTAGACTAGTTTCTAACATTGCCCAAAAACGCAAACCAATCAACGAAATTCATCATTTATCATGGCTACTTACAATTTAAAGGTCAACGGTAAGTCCTTGCAAGTAGATGTTGCCTCAGATACGCCACTTTTGTGGGTACTAAGAGACAATCTACAGTTGGTAGGAACGAAGTATGGCTGTGGTATCGCTCAATGCGGTGCTTGTACCGTCAATTTGAACGGAGCGGCAGCACGTTCGTGCTCAGTACCCGTCTCTGCCGTTGGCGATAAAGAAATCACAACCATCGAAGGCCTATCCGAAGAGGTAGATCATCCTTTACAACAGGCTTGGATAGAGCATGACGTCCCGCAATGCGGCTACTGTCAGGCTGGTCAAATCATGAATGCAGCCGCGCTCCTCAAGCGCAACCCCAATCCTACAGATGCAGAGATCGATGCCGCAATGAATGGCAATATCTGCCGCTGTGGCACCTACTTACGAATCAAAGCAGCTATTAAAACTGCTGCCAAAAATATGGGATAACCCTCAACTAAATCCTCATGAGTGTAATCAAAACAAGCATTAATAGAAGATCCTTTCTTAAGGTATCTGCCACTGCCAGTGGCGGTATGGTGCTAGGCTTTAGTTGGCTAGCTTCCTGTACCCCTACCCCCGCTCAAGTCAAAGCCATGCCCAAAGAGTGGTTTGACATCAACGCCTTTCTCAAGATCGGCGATAATGGCATTGTAACCATCATGTCGCCTAATCCCGAAATTGGGCAAAACGTCAAGACCTCCATGCCGATGATAGTGGCCGAGGAATTGGACGTAGCTTGGGAAGATGTAATCGTAGAGCAAGCAGGGCTTAACACGGTAAAATATAAGCGCCAATTAGCCGGTGGTAGCCAATCTATCCGCCAAGGATGGCAAGGCTTACGTATGGCAGGGGCTACTGCTCGTCATATGCTAGTCGAAGCAGCAGCCGTAAAGCTTGCCGTCCCAGCGGCTGAGCTAAAAACCGAAAACGGTAAAATCATTCACGAAAAGAGTGGTCAATCCCTCGGGTATGGAGAAGTAGCTTTAGCGGCTGCTAGTATCGAAGTACCTGAAGAGGTCAAGCTCAAAGATCCTAAGGACTTCAAAATCATTGGTACTAGCCGTAGCAATGTAGATCTTAAAGAAATCATCACCGGTAAGCCTTTGTTTGGCTTAGACGTACAACGCGAAGGCATGCTGATCGCCATGATCGAGCATCCTCCTGCTTTTGGGATGAAGCTCAAGTCTTTTGATGCTAGCATGGCCAAGACCATGTCCGGAATTAAAGATGTATTCAGCTTCAAAACCTACCCTACTGAAATCGAGAAAACTTGGTCTGACACCAATGCTTTCCCTG
>CAZHOC010000346.1:0-6154 GCA_964534295.1 uncultured Bacteroidia bacterium
AAGGGGTGATTGCTCAGGCTACTTTTCAGGAAGTAGAGCTTAGTTATCTCAACGCCCAACAAGAGATGCAAGGGGCGCAAGACAATCTCGATCTTATTCGTAGAGGTTCGACTAAGCGTTCGGGTAAGACCGCAAACACTAATATCAGAGCGACCATATCCGGTATGGTGCTAGATGTGCCGATCGAAGAAGGTAATTCAGTAATCGAGGCCAACACCTTTAATGATGGTACGACCATCGCGATTGTCGCCAATATGGATGAGATGATCTTTGAAGGCAAAGTTGATGAAGCAGAGGTTGGAAAGATAAAGGAAGGGATGCCCTTGTTGTTGACTATTGGTGCCATTGAAGACATTGAGTTTCCCGCAACGCTAGAACATATTTCCCCTAAGGGCTTAGAAGAGAATGGGGCTATACAATTTGAAATCAGAGCCGCTATTCAGCTTAGAGAAGATCAGTTTATCAGAGCGGGTTATAGCGCCAATGCGGATATCGTCCTAGAGCGTCGTGATAGTGTGTTGGCGATCAAAGAAGCGCTGCTCCAATTTAAAGGAGACTCTACCTTTGTGGAAGTTGAGCGAAACAGCCAGCAATTTGACACATTGTATATTCAAACGGGCCTAGCTGATGGCATCAATATCGAGCTATTGACGGAGATGGATAAAGACATCAAGATCAAAAACCCCAATATCATCATTGAGAACTAAGCTGCTACACTTGATTAGATTCTCTTTAAAAAGAGACTGGCCCAAAAGAGACAATCAAGTTTTCAAGCGATAGACTAAGGCATACATAATTACGTTGAAATACCGAGGGGCATATCCTTCGGTATTTTTTGTATGATCTTGGCCAAAATATTGGCCCATATCTTGCACAGAATGAGCGGGGAAGCCTTGTTTGGGGCAAATAGCGAAAAGGCCGGATTTTTTTTATATTTGCATTTATACACGTAAATAATTTGACGATTGTAATGTTTGGGCGGAGGCTCCTTTGTATTGGAGTACTAATGTTAGGATTGTGCCTGGGTGTCTTTGCGGAGCCTGGATCACGCATCAATCTGGACAGCCTCAACACGGCTTTATCGCAGGTAAGCAAAGCCGAACAAGTCAATACTCTCAGCGATTTAATGTACCAAACTGCACGAGACAGCAATTTTACGCTTTCCGTCAGATTGGGTCAGCAGGCCCTTGATATCGCTGAATCAATCGAAGACTCCCGTTATGTTGCCAATGTGCTGTTTCACTTCGGAAACTTCTACATGATTAGAGGCAACTACTCCATGGCTGTCTTTAAGTTTGATCAATCCCGTGATATTCGCGAGTCTTATGGTAAGAATGCCTATTGGGTATCTTCGATGGAACGCTTAATTGATGCGGCAGATTCGCTTAAAGACTATAAATCTGCGATTCAAAACCTCAATAGGCTTGAGACCCATGCCATTACTCAGCTAGACACTCCCTTGCTGAGTCAAACGCTACTTCATATTGGGCAAATCAGAGTTAAGCAGGGCCAATATCAGGATGCGAAAGCCACCTATCATACCGCGCTAAACCTGCAAGGGGAAAATGATTCGACCTCCATGGCGAGGACTCTCTATTTGTTGGGGAGATGTTTTTTTGCCGAGGGACAGCATCCGCAAGCATTGCAGTATCTCACACGAGCTCTGAATATCGAAAAAGGCTTAGATCGACCTGAGTATCAGGCGATGATCCAATTAGAGCTAGGCAAGGTCTATATCGACATTGATAGCATCGCTCTAGCAAGACCTTTTCTAGATGATGCGCTCATCATTTGGGATGACCATAAAGAGTATGCGGCTCAGGCAGCGACCTTAAGTTTGATCGGGGACACTTATCTAAAAGAAGGCAATTATAACTCTGCATTACGCCATTATTCTTGGGCTTTAGAAGAACAGGTTATTTACTCCGATAGTAGTTCACGCCTCTTGTATAATATGGGCTTGGCTCATTTCAATCTTGAGGAATACGACTACGCAGTAGAGACTTTCCAAGCTTTGGTGAGAAGAGAACCAGCAACTGCTGAAGATACCTTCCAAGTGGCTGGCTATCGTCAATTAGCCGAGTGCTACGTAAAGCTTGAGGACAATGAAAATATGCGACTTGCCTACCAAAAATATATGGACCTATATGAAAAGGTCTTTGGTACGCGCAATCTGCAGAACCTCCAGGAAATGGAGTATAAGCTCAAACTTGAGCGCCAGAAGCGCCAAGAGCGAGAAAACGATTTACGCTACCTCAAGAAGGAAGAAGAAAACCGTAAGAACCTCATTCTCCTCTATTCCGGAGCGGGGGTACTATTCTTGATTGTTATCCTTGTGGTAGTGCTGTATCAGCAGACCAAGGTCAAGCAAAAAGTCAATGACCAGCTCTCGAGTCAAAACAAGGTCATCAACTTGCAAAACCGTCAGCTCCACAAGATCAATCTCAATCTTGAGGATGCTAAGCGAGAGGCCGAAGCAGCTTCTATTGCCAAATCCAATTTCTTGGCGGCCATGAGCCATGAGATCCGTACTCCGATGAACGGTATCATTGGTATGGTGAGCCTCTTAATGGACACTCCACTGAGCGAAAAGCAAAAAGAATACGCATCAACGATTTCCACTAGTAGCCAAAATCTGCTTTCTATCCTTAATGACATTTTGGATTACTCAAGAGTAGAAGCTGGCAAATTGGAACTAGAAATAAGAAGCGTTCCTCTGAAAGAGTTGCTTGATGAAGTGATGGCGCTCTTTATGACCACCGCTGGCAATAAAGGGATCAAACTAGAGTACGATATTGACCCAGCCTTGCCCGCTTACTTCTTCTCAGATCCTACTCGTCTCAGACAAGTATTGGTAAATCTGGTCAGTAACGCCCTCAAGTTTACCTCTAAAGGTTCTATCCGGATACAAGCACGCTTGAAGTCTTCTCCAAGTTCAACGCTTGGGCATCAGGATCCTTTTGAGCTAGAAATGTCCGTCACAGATACCGGTATTGGTATTCCGGAAAATAAACGACGCACCATATTCGAATCTTTCCAGCAAGTGGACAACTCTGTTTCTCGCCGGTTTGGTGGGGTAGGACTAGGCCTAGCCATTACTCGCAAGCTCCTCGAACTTATGGAAGGCGGTATACGGGTGGAAAGTAAGGTCGGCTACGGTTCTTCATTTATCTTTTACATCAGTGCTCAGGCAGATAGAGAGGCTGAAAAAGTTGCCCTCGAAAATCCACAAGAGGAAGCAAGTTCGCCATTCAACAAAAAGCTAGGCGAACGCTATCCGATCCGTATCATGGTCGCAGAGGATAATATGATCAATCAAACTGTGATCGAAGGTATCCTCGGCAAAATGGGTTATGACATTACCCTAGCCGATGATGGCGAGATTGCCATGGAAGAACTCGCCAAGGCTCCTTACGACCTTATCTTTATGGACATCCAGATGCCCAATAAAGATGGTTTGACTACCACCAAAGAGATCATCGATACCTATGGCCAGAACAAGCGCCCAGTTATCATCGCGATGACTGCCCACGCCATGAATGGAGTACGCGAAGAGTACCTTAGCGCTGGCATGGACGACTATATCAGCAAGCCCTTCAAACTAGAAGACCTCGAAAAGGCCATCGTCAAATGGGGCAGCTTCATTCTCGCTCGCAACCGAGCCTAGGGAATTTTGAATGACGAATTTCGAATAACAAATGTCCAAGTGATGGGTATTCTTTTAGTATTTCGAGCCGCTGCGCGGAACGCTTAGCTCGATATTCAGAATTCGGCATTCATCATTTTTCCCTCTTCCCTAGGTTCGACTTCTATCAAGCCACTTTTCTACTTCGGGAGGATCGAAATCCGTCATCTTTTGAAGAAGGTCATGGGGGCGTACGTCAGCTAATACCAGATCGCGATTGGCCTGGGCCAAGAAACGCTGACTAACCATATGATCGAACATTTGGATCAAGTGATCAAAATAGCCTGCTACATTTAAGAGTCCGATAGGATTGGCGTGCAAACCCAATTGAGACCAGGTTAGGATTTCGCATAACTCATCAAGGGTACCAAAACCGCCAGGCATAGCGATAAAACCATCAGAGTGGTCGGCCATGATTTGCTTGCGTTCGTGCATGGTATTGGTTACGACAAGTTCCGTTAGATCGGTATGGCAAACCTCTTTTGCCTTGAGAAAGCCCGGAATGACGCCAAGCACTTCTCCCCCAGCTTCTAGACACGCATCAGCGATCACGCCCATTAGGCCGACATTTCCTGCACCATAAACGAGACGAATTTTACGGGCGGCGAGAGATTGCCCTAATTTG
Organism: uncultured Bacteroidia bacterium; assembly: GCA_964534295.1. Lineage (GTDB taxonomy): Bacteria > Bacteroidota > Bacteroidia > J057 > J057 > JBCAWW01. The sequence continues at coordinate 4,311 of CAZHOC010000346.1, forward strand.
ATAGCGGCTTCCGAAAATACTGGATCAGAACCAGTGTTGGAGCCACAAAAAACACAGATTGATTTCATCCTCAAAAAAGCTAAATCTGCGTCTCAATCGCAAAACGGATTTTCATCAATTCATCGCCACGACGAATTCGCAAATTTACCCTACGCCCTACCCTGCGCCTGAGGCTTTGATAAATATCTGAGATACCAAGTCCTTGGACAGAAATACCATTTAAAGAGACAATTTCATCATCGATCTTGATGCCTGCTCGTTCCGCGGGAGAGTTGGGGCGCACATAGCTCACAACAAAGTCGTCAAACTCCACTCCTTTGGTGATGATCTCCAACCCACTGATATTGTAATAAAAGGGTTCTCGATAGGCGGCATTTTTGCGAAGGATGATCCTTCCATTGTAGTAATCAAAAACCACATTGAAACGTGAGATCACCTCTGATCCAATATTGCCGTACCAGGTCAAATGTTCTTCTTCTGGTATATAGAGAGCGGAAGCATCAGGATAGCCCGCAATGATTTCGGGAAAGGAAAAGCTCCCCATGGCGAAAGAGGAGACTCGCCCGATTTTGCCATATACATTGCCACTTAGGCCCATACCCAAAAAAGCATCAATAGAAGGATTGGGAAGGGGAAGCTCGGGATCGTAGAGTGAAATCGAGTGAGAGGCGCCTGTATCGATCAACCAATCGCGTTCGATGATATTACCTTGTCCATCATCTACCTTAGCGCTAACGTATGGTTTGAATCGTTTGATAGTAATTGGGAGGGTTTCGTAGCGTCGTTTATTGCGAGGAGGCTTATACGCAAAAGGATCATGCAAGACCAAATACTTATGCTGATAATTGATTTCGACGATAAACTGTCCAAAAATCTCGTATCCAATGATCCCATGTACAGAGCGTCCGAATAAGCCAGAATAAGAGATCAGATCATCTGGCAGAACTACCATATTGATTCCACTCCCAAGTACTCCGGGCAAGCGCATAGAAACATTTTGAGCCAATAAGCCCTCGATAAAATCCCCTTCTCCTAAGCCTCTCAAGCGTACCGGCTGTAGCGTATCCAAACCCAAAAAGGGCATCAGCACGGTTTCGGTCAAGATGGTGGTTTTGACTCCCGTATCAAGGATAAAGGTCATCTCGAAAGAGCCGTTTATCTTCAAGGGGATCAGTACGACATTATGCTGAATCTCAATCGGGATGCGGACAGACTTGGCATCTGAATCAGCAAAAGTGAATCCGGCTTGACTAGATTTTGGCCAGCCCAACAAAAGGCAGAGTAGCAGTCCAAATCCAGAAATACGGCTATACAGAGAGTTAGAGTAGAGGAGCTTCATACTTCGTGCAAAAAGATGAATCTAGAAGTTATTACAATCTAGAAGTAAAACCAATATGGGGAACCGGAGAAGTTGCCAATCTCTTGCAAGAGCACAAAATACCCGGCCGTACTTTAATAGTAGAACCGGGTAAAGGGGTAAATCGTTTCCTTAGAACATCATTTGACCAAGAATTTGCCCGCAAAAGCAAACTCTCCTTCCAAGCGAAATAAATAAAGCCCTGGGCTTAAAGTTCCTCGTTCTATGGCAAATTGAGCGCTTCTATTGTCTTTGTAGGAGCGAATTAGCTTGCCCTGGAGGTCATATATATGCAAATCATATTCTTGCTGTTGGGGATTACTAAAGTGCAAGATTGCCTGCTTTTCAAAGGGGTTGGGCAGCAGTTTCACTGAACGCTCAAACTCCCCTTCTAGACTAGTCGCAATCACACTAATCGTTTGGACCGTGGTGTCTGCTCCGCAAGGATTTTGCACGATAAGCTGTACAGTATAAAGACCGCTGGCTG
>CAZHOC010000347.1:0-6153 GCA_964534295.1 uncultured Bacteroidia bacterium
CTTTCATATGAATTGGTGTCTATGCGCCCTCAAAATGTAACATAAAAAACATGAGTCACCCCGAATTTTGGAACCATAAGTTGTTGTAGAGAGAATTTGTGAGAACGACTCACAGCTCATAGGCGCCGTGATTCCAGCGCCATTTCGGCTTTGAGAAATCGAAAACCTTTTTCTACTTCCTATCGATGTAAGTAGAACGCGGGTATCTCCTATGCTTGAACAGTTCGTTCAGTGGGGAGCAAAGTTATCAGATACATGAGCCAATTGTAAAATAGTCGATCAGCTGGGAGGACCATTTCTTGGAGGGCGACAAATTACTGAGTCGCTTGATCCCAGTCGGTACATGAGTAAACACATAAACACCCCCCTTAATTCGCTCAACAGCAGGCCCATTTCACGCTCGCGAAACGTCAAGATGGCAATAGAAGGCACGGAATAAATGCTTATTCAATACCTGATTTAAGTCTCAACGAAGACCTATGATGTAACTACCAATTTTGTGTAAGAGGAATTCTCTACTCTGATTCTTTGAAAAGAGTGTCTTACCTTGAGAAAAACATAGACCTTGCGTGTGAAATGGTGGGTGTTGTAACTCACCGAATTATACAGGAGGTCTTTTTTCATAAACGTGAACCACACCAAATTAATCCGTAGTGGCTCATGTTTTTTGTGCTACTTGCTTTGTATATTCCAAAATTGAAAACACAATCCAAATATGAAACTAATTATTGGCCTTATTTTTCTGTGTATTGCGCAGACCCTATCATCACAAAATTTGACTCGAGCACAGGCAAATCTTCCTATTGATGGCATGGCAAATGGCATGGCTCGATTGTATGATCTTGACTTAGATGGAGATCTGGATATGTTTGTCTCTGGCCAGAGCAATGATGGGAGTTTTCTCACCTTAGCCTATTTCAATGATGGTATCGGAAACTTTGATCCTTCATCGAGATTTCACTTTCCACAAGCACAAAATACAAGTTTTGCCATTGCAGATGTCGGTGGAGAAGGGGGATTAGGAGACGTTTTTTTTACCGGAAGATCAGGAGGGAACGTGTTCTCTTATCTATATCTTAATGAAACCGGATCTGGTTATCAGAATGTATTAAACATACCGGATTTTGAGGCCAGTTTCGATGGGGTAGAAAATGGTGCAGTCGCTTTTATTGATGTTGAGCAAGATGGTGATCCTGATCTCTTAATTACTGGACAAACAAGCAATGGTACCCGTATTTCTAAATTATATCTCAGAGATAGCACCGGCTATTCAGTGGATGGGAGCAATGTGTTTGAAGGGGTTGCGAATAGTCAGATTGCAGTCGCTGATATAGATGGGGATAATGATCAAGACATATTGATCACTGGCGAAAACAATGCAAATGTAAAATCTGCGAATTGGTATATAAATGATGGAAGCGGACAGTTTTCAACCCAAGCTACTTCCTTCGATGGCCTAGTCGATGCCGCTATTGGTTTTTTTGACATGGATAATGACAATGATGAAGATCTAATCCTGATTGGTTCTAGTGATAATGGCCCTGTTGGAACCCTTTTTGAAAATGACGGGACTGGAAACTTTGCCCCCACTCAAAATCCGACTCTGCTTCCTATCGTAGAGGGAGATATAGCCCTTGATGATGTTGACGGGGACAATGACATTGATATCGTTATTGCGGGTCTAAACAGTGGAGGTGTGCCAACCACCAACTTATATCTCAATGATGGAAATGGAAACCTTACTAGAATAAATAATACTGGTTTTGAAGGGGTATTCAATTGTTCGGTTGATTTGGGAGATATTGATGGAGATGGTGATATTGACTTTCTTATGTTAGGTGAAACCATGAATGGAACATACACAAGGAGGCTCTATCAGAATAACGGTGCTGCTACTTTTACCGAACGGGTTGGACAAGCTTTTGAGGGGGTCCGAAACTCAAATATAGAGTTTGCCGATATTGACGGTGATGGCGATCAAGATGTTTTGATCGCTGGGACTAAATCACACAGTGGAGGCATAAATCCGTTTATATATTCTACTCAACTATATAGAAACGATGGTAATGGAAATTTCACAATCGTAGAGAACGATCCTTTTGTTGATATCCAATATGGTTCGATTGGTTTTGCCGATATAGAAAACGATGGGGATCAAGATGTGCTAATTACCGGGGATAATTTGGGCATCGGAGGCTTAGTCGCAAATTTATATACTAATGATGGGACTGGGGTCTTTACCGAAGTAAGTGGTACACCATTTGAGCCAGTCCGATATAGTACTGTCACCTTTGGAGATGTTGATGGTGATGGATTTCAAGATGTTTTTATCAGTGGGTCAAGGCTTTCAGGCTATAGCACAAAACTATACAAAAATGATGGGCAAGGAGGCTTTGTAGAAGTACCAAACACCCCTTTCCCTGGTATGCGTGATGCTTCTCTTTCTTTGGCAGATGTAGATGGAGATATGGATTTAGACCTTCTGTTGGTAGGAAAAATCCTATACCAAGCTGCATATAGTCTTCTGTATCTTAATGATGGGAATGGAAATTTCAGCGAAGTCCTCAATACTCCTTTTGATAGTATTGCAGGAGCTAAAGAAGGCAGTACTTTTTTAGATGTGGATAATGATTTTGATCCGGACATTTTGATTTGTGGAGGCCCCATTTCAGGTGGAATAGATTGTAACTTATACCTCAATGATGGGAGTGGTACGTTTACTGAGAAGCTACCAAAACCATTTCCGGTAGGCATGTACGGAAAGGTAGATTTCACTGATCTAGATCAAGATGGGGACTTGGATTTATTTATGCTAGGTACGATTCAAGGTATTGTGGATTATTGCAGTATTCATTTGAATGATGGAGTGGGTAACTTTACAGAAATGCCCTTGGATCTATTCCGATTTTTTAGCGTAAATGCAGGCGATTTTGAATTTGCTGATGTCGACGGCGACCAAGATGAAGATTTACTAATTTCAGGCTCAGCACTTTCCTCTAGTGATACTAGTTCTATTGCAAGGATTTCAGTCAAATTTACTCATCTTTACCTGAATGAAGAAATCACTAGTACGGCAATTGAGAATCCCTCCGAATCACCTATAGCGCTCCGAATATATCCCAACCCACTTCAGGGGCAAAAGCTTCATCTGGAGTGTTTTTTGGAAAGAACAGAGCTTTATCAAATCGATCTGGTTGATCAATTTGGACGATTGATTCTACGAGAAAAATATCTCTTTCAACAGGGAGAAAATCATCATGAGTTTGAAATACCTCCTTTGCCTGCGGGTATCTATTTCATTCGACTAAATAATAATAGTCAGAGCTACTACCAGAAAGTCCAGGTTCTCTCTGCAAAGTGAGTAAACCAATGTACCGCTCTACTGTTCTATGACACCATTTTCTCAAGAGGACTTGGATAATTAAGGGCCATTTGAGTAGTAGTTGTAAGAGGAATTCGCAACTCTTAATCTTTGAAAAGAGTGTCTAATTTTGGGATTCAAACAACGATAAAAACATCGACCTTGCGTGTGAAATGGTGGGTGTCGTAATTCACCAAATTACACAAGATGTCTTTCTATACCAATATGAGCCACTCCGGAAAAATTCGGGGTGACTCATATTTCTGTTAAATCATTATTTGAGCCTAGCCTAGGGCTTGAATCCTTCCGGACGCTTCCAGCGAACGGGAGGCGCAGGTTCAGGCTTCAACTGAAATTCTTGGGTTTCGAGTAGGCGCATGGCTTCCTCTACAGCACGCTCTAGCTGAGGATCGCGCCCTTCAAGCTGCGCTTTGGGATCTTGGATCACTTCGATATCTGGAGCGATGCCTTCGCCTTCTACGGCCCAATTGCCATCCACATCAAAGAAACCGCCACGCGGCGCAACCATGCGACCACCGTCGATAAAAGGAGGCGTATCCCAAGTACCGACCAAGCCGCCCCAAGTACGGGTACCGACTAATGGACCAATTTCTTTGGCTTTGAACATATAGGGGAGAAGGTCCCCACCAGAACCAGCTCGCTCATTGACGATCATGACCTTAGGTCCCCAAATGCCGGCAATCGGCGTGGTCCAAGGACGATTGTCATTGGTTTTGCTATTGAAGTAGCCCAAGTGAGTACGGGACATGACGTCGATCATATAATCAGCCGCAGAACCGCCACCGTTATTGCGTTCATCAAGGATGACACCCTTACGATCTTGCTGGGCAAAGTAGTAACGATTGAAGTAGGCAAAGCCCTGTCCGCTGGTGTTGGGGATATAAACGTATGCGAGTTTACCGCCTGAAAGTTCGTCTACCTTCTTGCGATTGCTTTCAATCCAGTGCCAGTTACGGAGTTGATATTCATTGCCCACAGGAGTTACCATGAGGTTGCGCGCGCCATCTTCACTTGCTTTGTCATTGACGGTGATTTCGATGGTGCGATTACTGGTCTGCTCAAAGAGCTGATAAGGATTCATGTCGGGAGTCAGCTCCTGCCCATTGACCGCTACGAGATAATCGCCTTCTTTGACATCGAGGCCAGGTTGGTGAAGTGGCGCGCGTACGTTAGGGTTCCAGTTCTCTCCAGTATAAATTTTAGAGATTTGGAAGCCATCTTTTTGTAAAGTCAAATCACAGCCGAGCAAGCCTACGGGCACAAAATCAAAGTCCGGCATATCGCCGCCGCTCACATAAGAGTGGCCAATGGCGATTTCACCACTGAGGATATCCACTACATAGTTGAGATCGGTACGATGACGTACATGCTTGATCCAAGGTGAGTACCATTCATAGATTTTGTCCCAAGGAGCGCCATGGGTATTGTTGACATAGAGATAGTCGCGCATAAAACGCCAGCCTTCTCTAAAGATTTGCTCATATTCCGCCTGCGGCTCGATCAATATTTTAGCGTTGATGTTGAGTTTACCTTTACCGTTTTGCGGAGCACTAGCCGTACCCACGATAAACCAATTACTGCCTTGGCGGTAGAGCATATGCTTGGCATCGGAAGAGACGGTAGCGCCATTGATGCCTTTGAGGAAGACATCGTGCTTCCTTTTCTTCACATCATATTTGTGCATCAAAGCACCAAATTGATTAGGTACACCTTCTAGCACAAAAACGCTCATCTCTGGACCGGCTACCAGACCGAGGTAGTTGCGGCTAGGCATATCGAGGGCGATAATGCGTTGGGCGAGGCCGTCTACATCAATTTGAATCCCTTTATCTTCTTCCTCTTCTGCTTGCTCGTCTTTTTTATCATCCTTCTTCTCTTCTTCCTCGTCCTCTTCTTTGACTTCTTCCTCATCGCTCTTAGGCAGATTAGGGGCTTGGCCATCTTGGGCAAGAATCAAGCAGTAGAGGCTGCGGTTGGTGCGAGGGTCATAAGAACTCATGTCCAACCAACCAGAGTCCAGACCATAATCGGTACTGGCGAGGAAGTAGATGTACTTACCGCTCTGATCCCAAGCAAGACTATTGACATCGGCCATGCCGTCGGTCAGCTGAACTCTTTGCTCAGTCTCGATATTGTAAGCAAAGGCCGCTTTGAAATGACTCTCTAGCTGCTTAGGATAGGCAATCCACTTGCTGTCCGGCGACCAAACAGGGTTCATGGTACGATTAGGGTGCGCATAGCGATCGGTATCCACTTTGATGGCTTCGCCTAACTCTACGTCTATGACCCAAACGTTGTAGTCGGTATCAGAATAGGCGATGTGCTTGCCATCTGGCGACCAGGAAGGCTGGTAGTAAAAACTAGCTTCAGGCAGGGCGATGCGACGCTTGTATTTACCCATCTGATCGGAGAGTACGAGATGATATTCGCCATCTTGGTCAGAGAACCAGGCGATTTGATCGCCTTGGGGAGACCAAACAGGACTACGGTCGGCTACGCCGGGAGAATTGGTGATATTGCGCCAGCTACCGTTTTCTTTGGGCACGGTGAAAATCTCTCCACGATGATAAAATAAGGCTCGTTTACCGTTAGGCGAGAGTTGAGCGTTCTGCAAAGCAGTAGGTCTAATGTCCTCCCAACGCGGCATGGCAAAGTTCATATCACCACGGACGTTGATGGTCAGCTGCTTGGCAGAACCTGTAGCTGGGTCAAGTAGGTGAAGGTAACCGCCCATTTCGTAGACAATGGCGTCTTTACAAGCATCGAGGCTT
>CAZHOC010000348.1:0-6153 GCA_964534295.1 uncultured Bacteroidia bacterium
GCTTAGTTTCTCGTTTATTTTCGTCACTACCAAGCATTGAATTGGCTATTTTGATTCTGCGTCAGGGCCTTAAGCTCAAGGTAAGTGAACAGACACGCCAACGTTTGCAGCACGTGCTTGATCAACTACTCTTGATGGCGCCGGAAGCCTCCATTTTTGAAACCATCACTGTCAGTCCAGAACAAAGAAAGGCTTACGGACCTATCTTAATTGGAGCCGGAGTCGTGGCCGTGATTTGGGCCCTTTTTAAGCTATTAGTCTGATATTCATTTGTTTTCCGTTAATTTCGGCCAGTGGAAACATTCGGCTTGATGTAAATATTTAGCCACTCAAATAAGTTTATTGTCGGTTCATACATATCTCTCAAGCAGCCTACTCTATTTTTGCTAGCTTGAAGTCCCTTCTATTGTTAGTCCCTAGTACAGATTCATCTCTCCCTTTCCTATTATCACATTAGGAATAGCTAAACTCTTTTCAGTCCCACTCATTAAGGCGGGCCCTGATGCAAACGACTTGCGAGATATGAACGAGAATCAAAACACTCAATTCGACAACTATCTTGACCGGATAGAAGCGATCGAAAAAAAAGAAAGAAAGAAAAAGGTTTTTTATGGTCTAGCGGCAATTTTGTTGCTAGGAGGAGCTGCAGCCGGCTTTTTGTTATGGCAAGGTAGCAGCACGGCCCTAATGACTTATGGGTACAAGGAGCTTGATACGGAAAAGGTAAGACAGTTGATTGAAAATGGTGAAGCGCCTTTTGCCGTCTATCATAGTGAAATGGGGCGAGATACTATTTCAAGTGAAGAAGATTTCGAATTATTTGTCAGCATGGTTGAATTGATGAACCAAAACATTGCTAGCAATGTGGCTGATTTTATGGAGGAGGACACTCAGGAATTTGAATTTGATGAAGAAGATCCTGAGGATGAGCGGCTTCCTGTATTTTTTGTAGATATTGATGGTGAGCGTTCTGCTGGCAGTGTACTCACTATGACGATTGAGGATTATGATCCTTCGATTGTATATACCTTGCTGACTGGTAATGGTGATAGAGTACGGCTCCGTAAAGAGACCCAATATACATATCAGTATGGTGGCGATTACTTGCTACGCCTTTATGCGAGTAAGCAAAGCTACAGAACAAGCGTTTACACTAAGCGCATGGAAATAAGTGGGGCTCCTGCTCCTGAGGAGACAAATACGAGCATTGCCGCAACTGAAACGCCTAGTTTACCTGAATTAGCCGAAAACCTAAGGATGTCTCTTGATAGCCAAAGACAGGATTCTGGAACAGAGATATTGCTCGCTTCCGCAGATAATGATGTGATTCCTTTCAATGATCTTTCCTTTGAGGTAGAGGATGACGATACCCCAGTGGAGGTACCTACCGCTGAAGAAGTCGCTAGTAATACTGCTCGTGAGCGCGAAACGGTAGATTTTAGCAAGCCAATGTTTGTGGTTGATCAAATGCCCGTCTATCCAGGTGGGGTGCGCTCAATGTCTCGCTACTTCCGTAAAAACTTCCGCTATCCTGCTGGCGCCAGAGAAGCAGGCGTTGATGGCCAAGTATTTGTCCGTTTTGTTGTCCAACCTGATGGCAGCTTGACTGATATTACCGTATTTAGAGGTTTAGGCTATGGCTGTGATGAAGAAGCGATCCGTTTGGTCCGCAACATGCCCAATTGGGAGCCCGGCATCTACCAAGGTCGCGAGGTGGCTGTTTACAAAGAAATACCGATTACTTTCCAGTTAGTGAAATAATCTCACACATACTTTTGACGATGGCGGTTGTTCTCTCAATGGGGGCAACCGCTTGGTTTTTATTGCTTTGTTTATTCCATCCATTCTCTCGAAATTGCCAGCTAGATTATTAATAAGCTTCAAACAAAAATGAAATTTTCGTTTATCAGTCTGCTAAGCTTCTTGTTGCTATGTGGCCCACTTTACGGCCAGAAAGCCAAGGATCTACAAAATAAAGCAGATAGTCTCTCCTACGCCTTGGGGATGGATATTGGCACTAACTTGTCTCGTACGGGTATTGAAGTTGATGCCGAGAGTTTGTACCAAGGACTGGTTGATGCATTGGAAGGAGAAAATGTAAAGTTTACTCCTCAACAAAAACAGCAACTTATTCAAGCATTTCAGCGCCAGGCGCAGCAGATTCAACAGCAAAAAGCTGCCGAGAAAGCTGCCGTGATGAAAGAAGAAGGAAAAATCTTCCTAGCTGAAAACCGTAAGGCAGAAGGTGTTATCGAAACTGAGAGTGGGCTACAATACAAAGTGCTCAGAGAAGGTGATGGTGCTACCCCAACGGCCAGCAGTATTGTTAAGGTGCATTACGAAGGTAGTCTGCTAGATGAGACCGTATTTGATAGTAGCTACGAACGTGGCCAACCGATCGAGTTTCAACTTTCAGGAGTAATCAAGGGATGGACTGAAGGACTGCAACTCATGCGAGTAGGGGCGAAATATCGTCTTTACATTCCATTTGACCTCGCATATGGTCCAAATGGCTCACCTCCCAAAATTCCCGGTTACGCGACCTTGATTTTGGACGTAGAGTTGTTGGATATCCGCTAGGCAAATAGGGCGTCTAAGCTCTGCCAAGCGTTTTCATATTGACCCTCTACATAGAGTTTAGCTTTGAAGTCTGGGTATTCTTTTGCGTAGACCTCAAACATGCGACTCTTCTGATCGAGACTGTGTCTTACGTTGGCAATCCGATCACAAACTTTGACTAAGGTAGCATAAGGCGTAGCCTTGATGCCTGCATAATATTTGGAATTGGCCCGCTCTGCTCGAGTGCGGCCTTTTTCATTTGTAAGCGCATAGACGATTTCGGCTACTTCAAGACCTACTACCTTCTTTACATCATTATAGGTCTCACTGGCATCTTCGATTACATCATGGCACCAAGCAGCGGCGATGATTTGAGCTCTAGTTGTTTCATCATAGCCCAAGGATAGTTCTTCTGCAGCTTTAGCCACCATGCCGAGGTGAAAGGCATATGGATGTTGGTCATAGAGGTGGTTGCAAGCGGCATGTCGTTCGCTAGCGTACTTTTGAGCCGTTTGGATAAGATTCATTTATGAGGGTTGGTTTTGTGTTTTACTGCTTCGCAGAACGATAGAACGCTGAATGTAGAATTTCGAAGGGACGGACAGTAGTTCGAAATTGGGCATTCGAAATTCTACATTCTAAGTTCCCTCGTTCCGCGAAGCGGCAGAAATAAAAAAGTGAACGCATAAAGCCTCAATCAAGCTTCGCCATAAAGGACCATTTGATCAAGAGTAGGAGCTGTGCTACCTCCTTTAGGCTCAATCGTTACGGCAAAAGCACTGGCTGTCCCACTAAAGGATTTTGCTAGCTCAAGGCTTCCATCGGCAAGTAATACCCCTGCATCAACCGGATTCCCGTCGATAATGGCCCAAAGCTGATATTGTTGTTCTTCTGTTAACTGGGGTAAGCCCTCCATTCTGAAATAAGCCTTTTGGGACTGGTCATTCCAATAGACTCTGGCCTTGCTTTCAGGGGCTAGGTCGAGCCCTTTGAGATCAATAATCTGGCTATTGGCACTGGCCAGTACCTCTAAAATGTCAGAAGTGCGATCGAATTGAGAGGCTAGTTGCTCTTGCTGTTGATTGAGTTGGCTGAGTTGATCATTGGCTTGCTGTAGTTGATTGTATTGCTGGAAGTTAAAAACCAAACTAATCAACAATGCTACTGCAGCCGCAACAGCAATCCAGCGCCAATTTGAAGACTTGCTGCTTGGCTCCTTGAGCGGGACGATAGGAGTGGAGGCTACTTTTTCTTGGGTAGCGTCTGCTTCAGCGATGGCTCCCATAATATTGCCCAATAGCTCATCTGAGGGGGATGCATCATAATTTGCCTCAGCAAAGGCTCCGATTGCCTCCTCCAAGGCCTCTAGTTCAGCTTTGATTTCTGGATAAGTTTCAGCCATACGCGCTACCTCTTGAGTCTCAGCAGACTCAAGTTGGCCACTCAGATACAGTTCTAGGATGCCGGATGATATGTAGGCTTGTATATCCATTATGCTTGTGTCCACTGCCTCAATTGCTTGAGGGCGGCTCTAATGCGTGTTTTTAACGTTCCCAAGGGAAGACCTAGCTTTTCAGCTGCTTCCCGATGAGAATAGCCACTAAAATAAACGATATCAATTACTTCTCTGTGTTCGGGACTCAGTTTCTTGACCCAATCTTTTACTCCAATCTGGTCAGGATTAAAGGTATAGGCTTGTTGCTGGTCTACAGTATTTACGACAGATCCTTCGGACTGGATTGCCTGGCTCATTTTAAATCCTGAGGAGCGCCTTTTGTCTATTGCAGTATTGCGACAGATGTTGAGCAGCCAGGTAAAGAGTCGTCCTTTGGAGGTGTCGTAGCGGTCGGCATTTTTCCAAACCTTGACAAAAGCCTCTTGGAGGGCATCTTCTGCAATACTTTGCTCTCCTAGTATTCGCACCATTACCCCCAATAGGGTTCTCCCATACTGCTTATAAATCATCTTGATTGCCTCCTGATCCTTGGCGGCCAGTCGGTCGATGATAAGCTGATCTGTATGAGGGATGGGTTTTGCCATATACCTTATGCGCAAGATAGGGAAGCTTTTGGATTGATTGCAATTGGCCTGAGAGCAATATAAATGTGCTAAGTGCTACGTCCTGGAAATGCTACGATTCTGGTACTTTTCTTACATCGATTTTCCTCTTTTGTGATTCGGAACGTTCTTTGTCTTGTAATAAAGACATTTACCCCTTCTTGCTTAAATCTTGTTTCTAGACGGTTTTTCCCACCCATTCATTTTAGGCTGGTCTGCTTTTTGCATACTTAGCTTACGTCTAACTTTTAAGATCTTGAGACACACCAAGGCATTTCCGAGCCTTCATCGTGCGTTTATATGCATTACCTTTACTCGTTCGCTGTAACCTGTTCTTTTAGTCTTTTTCGCGCTTTTTTCATTTTCTTCTTGACGCTACTTAGTCTGCCCAGGATGCAGGCTCAAGCATTAGCCGGTGACGAACAGATTCACCTGGCTCAATATCAAAATGATCCTATTTACCAACGTCGGGCCGATGATCTAGAGGCTGCTACTTATCAACAGCTCATCAATGGCACGCAAAGCAATGTGCGTTCTGTGCTCACTATCCCGGTAGTGGTTCATATCATGCACCCGCAGTCTAGCGTCAATCCAGGTGATCCTGGGCACCCTACCGATTTGCAAATCGAACAGGGCATCAACTGGCTAAACGCAGCTTTTCGCAACCAAGGCGATTTTGCTGGGGGGCCATTTTACTCTACTGCGGCTCAGTTAGGAATTCAATCTGTAGATACCGAAATCGAATTTTGTTTGGCCAAAGTCGCACCTGATGGATCGGCTACTTCTGGTATTACCCGTACCGGCACTAGCTACACCAATGTTGCCTTTAACCAGGTGGTTACCGGTACGCTTACAGAGGACCAGATTCTCAAAACACTGGCCTTCTGGGATTCGAGAGATTACCTCAATCTCTGGATTGTCAATTCAGTATGCGAGTTCACCAATTTCAATTGCAATATCCCCGGCTATGCTTATCTGCCGGGAGCTCACGGCACCGCGCTAGACGGTGTAGTGCTCGAAGGACAATTCTTTGGTACTACGTCTGAAAAAACGGCGGTAGGTGTCTACTATTTTGCACGCTATCTCAACCTTTGGCGGACGAGTTACAAAGATTTGAATCGCCCCAAATGTGATAATGCTGATTGTACCGTGAGAGGCGATAGAGTTTGTGATACACCACCAGATTCGACTTTAGGAGGTCCCGCTGTTTGCGGAACGCTTGAAAATAGCTGCGATTCAGATTCTGCCCATGCTGATCCGGCTTTAAATCCATTTTTTCAAAAGGATGTCTCAGACATCTATGAAAACTTCATGGACCAAGGCGGAGATGCTTCTTGTAAGAATACTTTTACCGAGGGGCAAAAACTGCGTATGCGAGTTGCTCTTCAAACGACTCGGCAGTCTTTATTGGCAGTGGACCGTTGCACGGAACCCAAGCTTGCCCTAAGCCTGGAAAAATGGCTTGCTCCTGAGCCCATTAGCTGTTCTGCTGATGTGATGCCTCGGATTCGGATTCGCAATACGGGTAGCCTAGAG
>CAZHOC010000349.1:0-6145 GCA_964534295.1 uncultured Bacteroidia bacterium
TTGACTGATTGCTCTCTCCAATCAAAAGAGAAGAATCCCCCAACTCAGGGACAAGAATATTATCTGCTTCAACCGTATTGATTTCCGGTCGGGCTTCTTTTTTTAACTCTTCTTCAAGGACATCAGCTTTTAAAATCCGAGAGATATCATGGGAATCGTATTGCTTCGAATTATCAGTCTTGATCGGCGAGCCAGAAGGCGAAGCCGCCTTAGCGCAATATTTCCCCTCCGAGGAGGAATAATTGCTTTTCTCTTAGCTCACCTCCTGCTTTCGCTCTGATATGCAACCCTAAGCGAACCATTTGCCCACTTTGTCTCGTAAAATTCGGTATTCCTCCGTATCTTCTTCATACACTATATCTGTATGTTATCAACCAACCTGAAAACCCGCCTGGACGAGTTATATCGTTTGGCGGAAGAACAAGATTTAAGTCGTCTCAGCAGGCGCATCCTTGACTTTTTTGCTGACCATCATTTAGCTCCCGCTTTGCGGAACGATGCCATCCAACTTAGGGCTCGTTATAATGAATTTGCCGCCAATGAGCAGGCGGAGCAAGATCCTGCCGAGCGTGCAGAAATGATGGAAATAGCCCACGATCTCTTAAGCTCAATTTCTGGCAGCCTCTCCCAGCAACTTGCCCAAGATGGCAAAGGCACTGACAAGTCATTACTACCAAGCCAAGAGCCCGACTTAGTATTCTCGGGACGAGCTATAACCAAAACCTTCGTCTCCCCTAAGTTTGTCTTCAATTTGCCAGACCTAGACCTCGATCTTCGCTTAGGTGAAATCACCGGTATCGTAGGTGAAAATGGTAATGGTAAAACTACCTTGCTACGGATCGTGGCCGGAGACCTCGAAATCAGTGGTGGTAACATCAGTTATCCCGCTTTTGATGTTGCGGCTACAGATTGGTATCGTATCAAACAAAACATCGCCTTTATCCCCCAAGCCCTCAAGCCCTGGAAAGGCTTCCTGAAAGAAAACCTTCACTTCACTGCGGCGATCCATGGGATTAGGGGCCAGGAAAATGAAGAGCAGGTTGACTTTATCATTCATCGCTTAGGACTGACTCAATATGAAGATGCGCTTTGGAGTGAGATCTCCAGTGGTTATAAGCTACGCTTTGAACTTGCACGTGCCCTCGTCTGGAATCCGGCCTTACTGATTATTGATGAGCCTTTGGCCAACCTTGATATCAATACTCAAGAGGTCTTTTTGCAAGACTTGCGCTATCTCGCAAGCTCGACCCAAAATCCAATCTCCATTCTGCTGAGCTCTCAGCACTTGCATGAGGTTGAGTCGGTGGCTGACAATATCATCTTCATCAAAAATGGAGAAGCACTCTACAATGGTAGCATGCAGGAGTTTGGTCAAGACCGGGAAGAGAATCTTTTCGAGCTGACCACAAGTGCTACAAAATCAGATATACTAGCAGCCTTAGAGCACCTAGAAGATATTAGCGTCGAAGACCGTGGGCATACCAAGATCATTCGTACGCCAGTGGACATGGCCAGCAATAAATTGTTGGGTGAACTCGTGAAAAAAGACATAGCGGTAGACTATTTCCGCGATATCAGTACTTCTACTTTGAAATTGTTTCGGGAAAATGATTAGCTAATCCAATAATGCCATGGAAAGAAAACTAAGGAAGTTTGTTCCTGCCTTTCTACAAAAAATAGATCGTGATTGGATGCTTAATCGCCCCTACCTCTGGGCGACCAAAATTCATTACGTCCTTTTCTACGGTCTGATCGCTTTGGGTTTGTCTATGACCTTCGGTCAACTCCAACCCATAAGCCCTAGTCAAATCTCGATCTCTACGAGTTTTCTCATTTCACTTTCTATTCCTGCTCTAATCGCCCTTTGCTATTGGTGGTATCGGCTCTCAATTGTCTTTAGCCGATACGCTCATGATATCCAGATTTGGCGACGAAACTTTAGCCTCATATTGCTAGGTAGCCTACTGATTATGGCTATACCGACTAGTGGCTGGTTTATCATGGAATGGCGGACGATGGAGGTACGCAATGAGTTAAATCGCCTTGAGGATACTAAAACCTTAGAACAAGGAGTCCACCTTTTTACATCAGTTATGCCGGTTAAGTTGTATCGGACATATTGGGACGGTCATTATTCAGAGCGTTCTTGGTTGTATAATTATTCTCGAGAAGATGCAATAGGCGATTTTATGGGGCTTGATAAGGCCCAGATCGCAGCTGACTTTTTGGAGATGGCTCATCGCTACAATCCTGATTCTTATCCGATAAGTGCAGAAGAGTTAGTGGTCGCATATCACAGTAGAAAATTGCCTTCCCAGTTTACCCGAGATGCCCTTTGGCATTGGCGGCAGGATCTGATGAAAAGATTGAATTATTGGGAAGAGCTAGGAGTGATAAACCCATTTAGATTACATTCTGGATATGTACTTCCCAGTGTGGAAGGCATAAATTGGAAAAATATCTATCCGGGTATTTTACTTTTTCTGATTCCCTTTTTGGGCTTAGGGCTGGCCTTTATCTACCTCGGCTTAAGACCTTTTATAGGTTTTGTGCTTAGCCTTTCAGCCTTGGCGACTGTCTTTGGTACTATGGGACAGTTCATGACCTATCGAGTCGAGATACAAGAATTCTTCTATGGCATGATGGCCCTGACCGGATTTTTCACTCTCTACTTTGGCTTTAGCAAAGCGGCTGCAAAGAACTGGATGCGAAGCGCTCAGTCAGTTGCCCTATTTGTCGGCCTCACTGCTATCTACGGATTGCTGCTATTTGGCCCGACCGTCTTATTGGATATGCGTACCCAAGGACCTCCTTCTCCATTGGTGATGTCAGGTATACTGACGCTCTTGATCGCCTTGTGGCTAGGGCCCTTCCAGCGAAGATTCAACTATTTGCAAACTTCGCCCACTACTTTTTAACACCCTGTTAGCACACAAAAAAATAAAAGCATGTTTCGATTTTTTCAGCGCCTCACACCTGCTTTTCTAAAAAAGATAGATCACCAATTATTGGTATCTCGTCCAGGACTTTGGGCCACCAGAATCCATTACCTCCTCTTTTATTGGTTGATGGGGGCTGGCCTTGCCAGTATCTTTTTGACTTTGATCCCTATCCGCCTCAATGGCATTACTGATGGGGAAAGCTCGTCCATTATGTTGATGATCGTTTCTGGTATTGCTTTGGTCGCCTGGGCGGTCCAATTGGCGCATTATCAGCCTTGGAAGCAAGGGGAATCCAATTGGCGCTTACATGCTTTGCGAGACCAAGGGGTTTATTTGCTTGGCTTAGCCCTATTGATCTGTTTGCCTTTTGGCTATTTCATGCTGCACCAGCAAAGAGTGGCCAATGTAGTCAGTGATCATGAGCTACATTCAGATATACGCGATCTTACCAAAGCGCAAGTATTGCTAGAAAACACCAAAGAAGAGCTTGGGTTTCGTAATCATATCCAAGGCTTCAACCCTTACCATTCCGATGCTGGGATTGGCATTGTGGAGGCGCGCGAAATTGCTGACAGTCCTTATCTGCAAAAAAGAGAAATACTAAAGCGTTACCAAGAGCTTGGCGCAAAATACGGCTCTAGAGATATGGCCTATTCGCTCGATTTGGATGATCTGATCAAGCGTTTTGGTAGAGGTATCAAAGTGGAGCGTGAGGTCTCTACTGTCAGATGGCTCACCAATGAGATTGAAAGAAATATGCGCGCCATCAGCAAAGCAAAGTATAATATAAAGCGTGATCGCACCCGCCATGATACAGATGGATGGTTTAGTCTGCTATCAGTATGGGCCTCTTTTGGTTTAGTACTGCTTTTATTTGTTCGCAGTAGCTGGAAGACCTTCTTGCTGAGTGTAGTGAGTGGGCTGGCTCTGTTTTTAGTCCAATCTATGATCTTTGGGCTCGCCATTGCGACAGATATTATCCGCCAGGAAGAGGAAATTGTTGTGTTAATTCTTGGGCTCAATTGGCTAGTCATGGGGGGAATAGCGTTCCTCGGAGAGGTGAAAAGTAGCCGTCAGCAGCAAATCCGGATGATTGCATTGAGCCTCTTTACAGTGTTGACCACAATCATCCCCGTCATCTCAAAAGAATTAATCGCAGGAGGCTCGGATCGCGAGTCCATCGTCCTTTACCTCATCAGTTGCGGGATTACTTTTATCCTTTGGAACGTATTGCTCCAAGGGCGTATGCTACAATTGGTCGTCTCTCCCAAGCAGAAATAACACAGCACAGCACAAGCCATGTACCGATTATTTGATAAACTCAAACCCGCCTTTTTTAAGGCTTGGGACCAAAAGCTCCTGCTAAATCGCCCAGCGCTATGGGCGACCAAGTTTCATTATGCCCTCATCTTTGGCGGGCTTGGATTGGCATTGAGTAGCCTGACAGTTTGGTTCATGCCGGTTGATGTTACGGCCCTGCCGAACGCTTGGCTCCATTTGTTGTATGCAGGAATACCTAGTGCGATTGCCTTGGCGATCTGGATCTGGCAAGTCTCTCTTTTCAAAACCGACAAAGCGTTCGGCGAAGCCGGTACCAAAACCGCACTCAGAGATCAGATGATCTATGCGTTGGTTGGACTCATCGCCATAGGTTTGCCGGCCTTGCACAATTATAGAGTAAGTGAAAAAGTTGGCCAAGCCATCTCCGATCAAAGCATGGTGGAGGATATTAACCATCTTAATTTGATGGCCGGATTCACCACGAATTACGGCACATATTACGATGCCGAGCAAACTCCTGCGCCTCTAGAAGAGCGTTTGGATTATTACTCTTTCACCTATTATTCCGTTTCGGTTACGGGATTTGAAAACGTAAAGAGTGCTGATCATAACCGTACCCGCTTTATGTATTTGAGTCGCATTTACAAAAGAAAAGAAGCTTTGGTAAACTTGGCCAAATATATCGAGCTAGTTGATAAGTACAGCGACATTAGGTTTGCAGTCAGTCCAGAAATGATTTATGAGGCCTTTGATAGGGTGAATAAAGAAGGAGGTAGCATTGAATTGCCGGAAAAATTTGAAATGGCTGAAGCACAAGCGGATGATAATTTAGAGTTATTGCAAAGGGCGAAACTCGGTCGAACTCACCTATTTAGTGGAGATCGTTGGAAGGCGCCACTTTTACTCTTCCTTTGGGGCTTTACCTTATTGCTAATTGGGCTGCAGACAAGCGGCCGTACGATATTATTTAGTGCGATTTTAGGTGGTGCCTTGATATTTGGTGCTGCTATTTCTTCAGAATTTTTGCGTCATTTTATTGAGCTTAGAGGAGATATTTGGATGTCCCTAATATATCTTGGACTGATTGCTTTGTTTAGTGGATTCTTACTATTTGGCAGGAAGACAAGTCAAAGGGGACTACTCTGGAGAAAAATGATCCTTTCATTATTTGTGGTAGGATTAGTCTTCGTCCCTTTTTGTTCATGGATATTAGCTTATGAATTTAGTGAAAGCTTCCGAGCCTGGGAGAGTGCACTTAACAATCGAGGCCAGTGGCTTGATGAATACATGTTATTTATTGGTGCCACTTTACCCCTGCTATTCTGGAACCTAGGCATACGCCAAGCATTCATGCGCCTCCATGTACGTCCTAAATCTCGCTAGGCTATGCAGAGGCGTTTCTCCAGATTGATCCCGCGATGGCTTAAGCAGTATGATCGAAGATTGCTGCTAAGTTCGCCCCATATTTGGGCGACTAAGGTGCATTATGTGG
This sequence comes from uncultured Bacteroidia bacterium, assembly GCA_964534295.1. GTDB lineage: Bacteria > Bacteroidota > Bacteroidia > J057 > J057 > JBCAWW01. The sequence goes on from CAZHOC010000349.1 coordinate 5,716, forward strand.
CTTTTGCGCTCTCGATCCTCTATGCCTTGGCTACGCTTTGGACGGCAATCGTGCCGCTCAATCTGCAAAATGTTCCCGATCCCTACTGGTATTTTGTAGTACCGATTTTACCCCTGCTGATCTTATTTATTTTTTGGGTGTATCGGGTAACGCTCTTTAAACGAAGCCAGCAGTTCGGCGAAGCCGATAAGCGAAGCAAGTGGCAAGAGCAGGCGATCTATCTGTTGGTAATCGCTATGTTTGCTGCTTTCCCGCTCGGACTCAACTACCAGCTCAATCAACGTGTAGGCAACTCAGTCTCGAACGAGACCCTCGCAGCGGATATAGCTCATCTCAATACCGCCTACAGTTTTTTCAGAAACCTTGAGCAAAATGAGCGTTGCTCTTTTGAATCAAAGTGCTTTCGGTACTTTGAGCCGTACAAATACAT
>CAZHOC010000350.1:0-6135 GCA_964534295.1 uncultured Bacteroidia bacterium
TCGTTCATTGCGCCGGGTAAGTAGAAAAAAGAGAGCATTTTCTTACAGCAAGGAGATTTTTTTTGAAAACGCAAAAGTTTTCCTGATGCTAAGGCATCTAATAGATCAATAGACACCACCGCCCTTGAAGGAGACGACTTTAATTAGCCGCTTGCAATCGCAAGAGAACAAGGCGTTCCAGGAACTGGTAGAACTCTACCAGCAACAGGTATATAATACCTGCTTGGGGATGATCCAGTCGGAAGAAGAGGCTGAAGATTTGGCGCAGGAGGTGTTTGTAGAGGCCTTTCGCTCTATTGGCAACTTTAGAGCGGACGCACAACTTGGTACTTGGCTTTACCGTATTTCGGTCAATAAGTCGCTGGAGCTAATCCGTAAAAAGAAACGCAAAAAGCGCTGGGCCTTTTTCCAAGCCGAACGCGGAGAGGTGGTCGAAACAGAAGCAGCCAGTCGTTTTATTCACCCCGGAGTCGAGCTTGAAAACAAAGAGCGTGCTCAAGTTTTGTTTTGGGCCATAGAAAAGCTCTCGGATAAACAACGGGTAGCTTTTACACTTAATAAAGTCGATGGCCTCAGCTACCAAGAAGTGGCAGAAGTCATGGAAATGAGTCTTGCCTCAGTCGAAGGACTGATCTTTAGGGCTCGCAAAAGTCTGCAAAAATTACTATTCCAATATTATAAACAGAGTGTATGAAAGAGGACCAATACATAGAACAAGCCGTAGAGGAAAGCTTAAGCTCTCTGGATTCCCTGCAAAAGGCGGACCCCGGCCCGTGGTTTGCGGCCAAAGTGATGCGTAGGTGGGAAGAAGAGGAAAAAGGCGACGCTAAGCTTTCGTTTTGGTTGAGACCAAGCTGGCAGCTAGCCGCCTTAGGAGTGCTCTTGTTGATCAATTTGACCTTTGTCTTGAATCAGCAAAATACCAGCACTGATGATCGTTCGAGCCTTATTCAGGCCTTTGCGCAGGAGTACGACCTCAATACGAGCTCTTATCAACTCTATCAGTAAACTGAAATGGCTACTTCACAAAATAAATGGCAAAAATGGTCGGTGCCCCTGCTGATGGGATTGAACCTCCTGTTTTTGGTCTTCATGCTCTGGCAGCAGTTTGCGCCAGAAGAAGGGCCCCAAAGAGGACCCCAAAAAGGACGTGCAATTGAAAAATTGCTGGTCAAAGAATTGGCTCTCAATGAAACCCAGACAGCCGAGTACCAGGCAATGATTAAAGAACATCAAAGCCGCAATCGGACCAATCACCAAAAGCTACGTCGCCTTATGGATAAACAAATCAGTCTAATGGGACAAGCGGGGGTGGAAGATGAGATAGACTTGATTGCGCAGGAGATCGGGGGTGTCCATGCGGATCTTATCCGTAGTAACTCGGAGCATTTTGCAGAATTGCGGGAGATTTTGAATCCCGAACAACAGGAAAAATTCCAAGGACTTCTCAAAGAGGTTATGGGGAAGATGGGCCGTCAAATGGGACCGGGAGGACACCGTCCCCCACCGCCGAGACACTAATAAAGTAAGCGTTAGGAATTGTGAATCAGAACCGTACCTTTGTAGTGTAAAAGGAAAACTACATACGCCCAAAACTTTTCTGATTACAAAGATTCATTTCCTGATGAAAAAGCAGTACTCCAAAACTAAACCTAACTGCAAAGTTACTTTTTCCTTGCCCAAAGACGCCGTGAAAAACGCGACCAAGGTAGTCGTGATTGGCGAATTTAACGCCTGGAACAAAAAGCAGGCCCTTCCCCTAACCGCCAAAAAGGATGGATCCTTCGCTACTGTAATAGAGTTGCCAACGGGTCAATCTTTTGAGTTTCGTTATTTGATTGACGATGCGCGTTGGGAAAATGATTGGACGGCGGATGCCTACGTGCCCTCTCCTTTTCCGGGGATTTTTAACTCGGTCGTGAGCCTCGAGATGCAGCCACTCAAAGAGAAAAAAGCACCGGCAAAGAAAGCTGCTGCTAAGAAGCCTGCCGCCAAAAAAGCAGCTGCCAAAAAGGCCCCTGCAAAGAAAGCACCAGCTAAAAAAGCAGCTGATAAATTGACTATGATCGAAGGCATCGGCCCTAAGATCGCCGGCTTACTCAAAGAAGAAGGAATTGATACCTTCGCCAAATTGGGTAAAGCTTCGCAAAAGAAACTCAAAGCAGTATTGGTCGCTGCAGGACCACGCTTCAAAATGCATACCCCTGCTACCTGGCCCGAGCAAGCCAAACTCGCCGCTAAAGGTGATTGGGATGCGCTCAAAAAGCTACAAGACGAACTAGACGGCGGCAAGCGATAAGCCTTAGCCGTAGTAAAAATATAGCCTCCTCGTTTTCACGGGGAGGCTTTTTTGTTTTTTACTGCTTCGCAGAACGCTTGTTTTGCGACAAGGCATTGCCTTGTCGCATGCGAGAGTTAAGCGTTCCGCAAAGCGGTAAACCTAAACCGACTTCTTACTATTGGTCATCTTTTGCATATGCGGGCAACCTGCTTCTAGTGCTTCTTCGATCACGCTTTCCGAGACTAGCTCTTCCGCCTTGCGACGACGATAGCGAATCCAAGTTTCACTCGGACGATTGGCGCCCATGCCTTGGTAGATATGCGGATCAGGTGTCTCTAGCGTCAGCTCAAACCTTTGGAATAAATGCAGGCAGATCACGAGCATCTCATTGATGGCGAAATTCATGCCGGTACATTTGTGCACCCCGCCGCCAAAGCCCATGATGGCGTTTCTATGCTGTTTATCCTCCTTGCGCTCGGGTGAAAAGCGCATTGGATCATAGCTTTCTGGATTGGCAAATACCTCTGGTAGGAAGTGAGACACCTCCGCGGAGAGTAGGACAACCCAACCTTCTGGGATGACATAATCGCCAATTTCGATATCTTTTTCGGCTAAACGAATCGCAATGTCTGCCGATGGCTTGGTGCGCGTGGTTTCATCTACGGCCCAACGAAGGTGCTTTTGTTGCATCAGGACTTGCGCATCTACCATGGAGCCATAGGCAAATTTGTCTTTGATCTCCGCCTGTACTTTTTCGAAGTATTTGGGATGCTGCAAGAGCTGGATAATGGTCCAAGCCGCTTGTCCCACCGTAGTCTCATGACCGGCAAACATGATGGCAATCACCAAGCCGATTAGCTCCTCATCAGTGGCAGAGCTACCGTCTTTTTTCGGCTTATTGATCATATCCTGCAGGAAGTCATCATAACCTTCAGGATTGGCTCTCCTTTCGTCGATGATAGGCTTGAGAATCCTTTCTAGATTTTTGCGCGCCCGATCTCGGCGAAGATACTTGGGCAGCGGCCAATGCGGAGGGATAAGCGGATCGAGCGATTTGCCGATCACGCCATAATGCTCCCAAAATTCTTGACCAACTTGCTCAAAAAATTCATCACTCATCATCGCTCTACCTGCGACTTCTTGGACAAGCGGTGCAATATTGCTAGTGAGTTCAAAGCGACCTTCCTCCTCAAGAGAATCCAACCACTTTAGCACCACCTTATTCATGGTTTCGAGATATTGAGCCATCTTTTTGCCCCGAAATGGCTCATGCATAACTGGGCGCTGGTTGAGATAGGTCTCATGTCCCGCGAGAAAAGCAACATTGCCGATGGCAGCTTTCATAAAAGCCATGGGCTTATCCATGTTGAGACTTTTGTCGGTCTCTTTGTAAAAGGTATCGTGGTGTTCGGGACCAATGAGGACAGCCGCTTTTTGGGTGCCGAGTTTGACACCAAAGACATTGCCGTGCTCTTTATAGCCACGTTTAAAGAGATTACCGCGATCTTTGCTAAAGGCAATAGCGTGCCCCAATAATGGTAGGGCACCAGAGGTGAATTTAGGGGTTGATTTCATGTGAAAAATGCAGGTGAGATGATCAGCTTGTGATTGCTTAACTATGACGGAGCCATTAGGTTTGTGGCCTATTTTGCTCTGCCATAATTTTCTACCCATAAATTAATAAAAGGGAAGGAAAACTGGTAGGTTTTCTTATCCAGCGGCGGCAATAAATCAGCTAAAAATTATTGCCCCTCTTTTTTATGGGCGGGGATCAAATCACGGTTGTCTTGCCCGCCTTTGCGGATGGCTAGGCGGCAAAAGGATTTTCCTGAGTTGGATTGTGATTCGAGTACGATTAATTCGCCTCCCACTGCTTTCATCAGATTGCGGTCATAATTCATCAGCTTGTAGCAAGCTTTGACGTCTCCCGTTCCCCGCAGGGGGCAATGTAAATGAATTTCCGTATAAGCCGTGTCCTCATCTACGCCCGCGAGTCTGAAGAATTCCTGCCCATCGGGCGGCATCATTTTTTGCCAGGCCTCTGCCAATGCCGCCACTTCCTCGCTAGCTTTGGGTTTATTGAGAGCGATGTTGAGCCTTGCAGATTGTTTGGTAAGCCAATAAGTGAGACCATCAAATACTTTTCGCCGGGAGAAAAAAGCCAAGCCTTTCAATGTTACTTCAAACACTACCAACTTTTCTAGGAGCTTTTTCATTGCGCAAATTTTCTGATCTGCTGGCTCAGGAGACTGCGATACAATTTTTTATCGGTACAGCGCTGATGCCTGGGCACTGTAAGCTTAGATTGCCTTAATATAAGCCAAACTGATTCCAGAATTAAGTCCACCGGACACAAAAGGACTCCGCTCTGCTCCATTACCAGAGCCTTGGCGGCTCAAACCCAGTCTTAGCAAGCTAGCGCTGATATTGAGCATGGCATCATTGGGAAGCGCAATAGCTAGTCCCGGAGCCAAAGCCAAGGAAGTAGAACCCGTAGGGGTGTTTTGAGGAGAACCATTTTCCGGGACATTCTGAGCGCGGCCTCGGTTCAAGGAAATTTGCGTTTTGACGAAAGGCTGAACGGCATTTCCTCTACCCGCGCTAGGATAAAAGAAGGATTCCACTTGAGTTGATACGCTCAGGCTATTTGACCGAAAAATAGAGGCGTCATTATCAAAAAAGGAGCGGCTTCCTCCAACTCCTATCCCCAGCCCAAGGGCTAGATTTTTACTCACAAAATATTGTCCCACGACTCCAAGGCCCCCACTCAAAAAACGATTGCCTTCCCGCAGGCTAAAGGAAAGATCGCTATCTGTCCCGACATAAAATCTACCGGCTGCATTTTGGGTCGGGAAGTTGCCCGCATTCTGGGCAGAAAGACTGACGAGACTGCAAATAAATACCACTAAAATCGAAAGGGCTTTCATCTTGATTGAGTTAAGTTTTGGGGTTCGCCTTTTGCGAACGCTCAATCAAGTATGCAATAAAGTGATCTGAGGTTAACAAATTTGGGTTTTAACCGCTTTGCGGAACGCTTATCTCCAGGCGACAAGGCAATACCTTGTCGCTATACCTAGCCCGATTTTATTTCGAGCGAGCGCAGCGACGAGAAATCTCCTTTCCGGCAAATTGTAATTACAAAGGGCAGAAAGGAGATTTCTCGTCGGCCCGCTTATCGGGCCTCTGTCGAAATGATTCATCCAACGGATGCTATCTATATCGACGCAAAATGTTGCGTCGCTACGTCAAAATATCTTTGACCACCTTACCATGAACATCAGTCAACCTAAAGCGGCGACCCTGAAACTTATAGGTCAGGCGCTCGTGGTCGATGCCTAGCAGGTGCATAAGCGTAGCTTGGAAATCATGCACATGCACCGGATTCTCTGCGATATTATAGCTGAAATCATCCGTCATGCCATAATGATAGCCGGGCTTCACCCCACCGCCAGCCATCCAAAGGGAGAAGCAGCGAGGATGATGGTCACGACCGTAATTGGTTTTGGTCAATTTACCTTGGGAGTAACTGGTGCGCCCAAATTCTCCGCCCCAAATGACTAGGGTATCTTCTAACAAACCGCGCTGCTTGAGGTCGTAAACCAAGGCCGCGGAGGCTTGATCAGTTTCTTTACACTGGGTGCGAATCGCATTAGGGAGATTGCCATGCTGGTCCCAGCCCTGATGGTAAAGCTGAATAAATTTGACCCCGCGTTCCGCAAGGCGGCGGGCTAACAAACAATTAGCGGCAAAAGTGCCAGGCGTGCGAGAATCTTCCCCATAAAGATCATAGATATGATCCGGCTCACCTGATACATCCATGGTCTCAGGCACAGAGGTCTGCATGCGATAAGCCA
>CAZHOC010000351.1:0-6134 GCA_964534295.1 uncultured Bacteroidia bacterium
CCCTCTATTGCTTTTTGGCAACAAATCCATACAATTATTACTAAAATGTACTATCTAAATATTATTCTCGCCCTATTGATCGCCTTCAATTTTGGCAGTTTCATCTGGGCGGCATATAAATTTTTCGAGTTTCAGAAAGAGGAAGGCGTTCCGCAAAAGACCAAATATCTTGCTTATTTGATTTTGCCCTGCCAGGCTGCCTTAGTGATTACCATTTTACTAGTAAAGCTCCCTCTGCCCGGATTTATCGCAGGCATACTCCTCTGTCTAGTTTCTTATTTATTGTTCAGAGCCTGTTTACGCACCCATGGAGATAAAGCCTTGACTGGTGCTTATGCGAGTAATTTACCTGTGCATCTGGTCCAAGAAGGGCCCTACCGATGGATTAGACATCCCTTTTATACTTCCTATTTGCTGACCTATATCGGCGGATTTTTGGCAGCGCCTTATTGGTGGGCATTACCCTTGGTGTTAATCCCTTACTTCATTTACTATCATGCCTCTAGTTTTGAGGAGAAGAAATTTAGTCAGAGTACGCTCTCTGAGAACTATTCCCTCTATCGCCAACAGGCGGGTCGATTTTTGCCCAAACTATTTTAGCGGTGGCACAGCTAGAGAGCCTTTAAAGCTCTCGAATTTTATTTTTAGCAATATTCACATATATTGAGTTTATCAGCAAACCCTTGCCCTTTGGGCATAAATTTTTCACAGCCGAAAACTCACGTCCTAACCCATCTCATACCTATGCTCACACAAGCAGTAAGCTTCTATTAATACCAGAAATACTATGTATTCTGCTTAGAATCCTATTGCACCAACCATAAAGCCATGTACGCAACTACTAAACCGCAGGTCTCTGTACCAAGAGTACCGTTATGGAAACACTTTTTCTTAAAATCATGCCTGCTATTCATGCTGATAAGCATTTATCAGACTGGATTAGCCCAAGACGAGCTCGCTTCTCTGCGTGAAAAGCGAGATGACACGGATCTCCCCCCCGAAACTAGACTGCAAGCCAGTTTGGAGCTGTTTGAGGCTTATTGGGATATTTCACCCGATTCTGCCAAGGACGAGTCAAATCGTTTACTGAGGCTCTCACAAGAATTAAAGATCCCTAAGTATGTCGCAGAGGGCTTCCTTCGTACAGGCTTAGCAGCTACAAATACCTATCTCCGTGACGGTATTCCGTTATTCAAAAAGGCTTATAAAATAGCCGACTCTATCCAGCAGGAGGATCTGAAGTTGGAAGTATGCTTTCAGTTAGCCACTACCGAAATAAGATTGAAGCGTTATGATTCGGCTTATGTGGTGATAGAGAACTTGTTTGCGCTTGCACAAGAGACCAAGCAAGACCAATACCTAGCAAGTGCCTACACCCTCCTGGGAAATTATCATATCGGATTAGGTAATTCGGAAGAGTCATTATTAGCATATCAAAAAGCCATCAGTATTGCAGATTTAGATTCCTTCCCTATTAAGAGAGTAACAGCTCTCAATAATATTGCTTACTGGTATCGCTCTCATGAAAAGAGCGATTCAGCCTTACTTTTCTTAGAGGAAAGTAAGGCTATTCTGCAAGAGCATCCTAACTGGAAGTCGAAGGCTTATGCCTTTGGCGCATCAGCTGGAATATATAGAAGAAAAAACCAACATGAATTCGCCATCAAGGACTTTCAAACAGCAATAGAAACCTACGAAATGGCAGGACGAAAAATTGCGGCTGCCAGGTATCGAAACTATCTCGCTATCTCACTCAGTGCCGTAGGAAGACATGCAGAGGCAATTGACATCTATCAAAAAAACATTCGGTTTTTTGAGTCTTTTGAGGCGCCTAAAGAATTAGCCGCAGCACTGATTAATGTCGGAATGGAATTTCGCAGAGAGGGTCTGCTTGAAAAAGCGATTGAATATTACCAGAGGGGCCTCATCAAAGCGAGAGAAGGTAAAGTGCCTTCATACGAAGCAAATGCCCTCAATAACATCGCCAACGCTTACAAAAAGCAAGAATACTACGAAAAAGCCTTAGAATATCACAAAAAGGCACTGGAAGTACGGAAAACCTTTACCAACAGACGACAAGAATACATCTCCTATTGGAATATTGGCACAGTTTATCGCGATCTTAATTTGATAGAGTCCGCACTTGAAAACTATCTGATTGCCTTAGAAGGATTTGAAAAGATAGGTGACAAATCAGCAATGGGATCTATTTTCGATAGTTTAGGAGCACTTTATTCAGAGCAAGGAAATTATGACCTAGCCATAAAATATAGTAACAAGGCTCTTGCCTTATTTGACGCGCGTGGCACCACTGCTAGAAGGCTAACAGACCTCTTATTCAATCTTTACCAACTAAACAAAGCAGCTGGCAATACTGCCGCCTCTCTTGAGATGTACGAACGTTTCACTGTGATGAAGGATAGTATTGAAAACCTCGAAAACAAGACCGCAATAGCCAAATTTGAGTATCAACAGCAAGCTTTCAATGACTCTCTTGCCTACATACAGCAACAAGCCGAAACGGAACTCGTTTTCCAACAGGCCCTCACTCGCCGCAACTACTTCTTGTTTGGTGGCTTAGCCCTAGCCGCCTTGCTCATCCTCTTTGTCTGGTATCTCCAACAGCTTCGCCGTCAAAAAATAGAAGCAGAAGCCCTTAGATTGAGCGAATTGGATCAAGTCAAAAGTAGATTGTATACCAACATCACCCATGAATTCCGCACCCCACTCACGGTGATTCAAGGTATGGCCGACAAGGTGCTCCAACAGCCAGATAAATGGCTCAAAAACGGCATGAATATGATCCAGCGCAACAATCGACAATTACTTGGCCTGGTCAATCAATTGCTCGATATGGCGAAACTGGAGTCTGGTAAGCTTACTCTATCCTATCAGCAGGGAGATGTGGTTTACCTACTGCTATATCTCGCAGAGTCTTTTGAGGCACTTGCCGAAGCCAAAGGTATCAATCTCCTAGTCGATACGGAGCTAGAGGGCTTTGTCATGGATCATGATCCCGATCGCTTGGGGGAAGTGGTGTCCAATCTTTTGTCAAATGCCATCAAGTTTAGCCCCGCAGGAGGGGAAGTTTTGCTGCAAATCAAGCAGGAATCCGATCAGCTACTCATCCGAGTCAAAGACAATGGCCAAGGAATATCCGAAGCGGATCTTCCTCATATTTTCGAGCGCTTCTATCAGGCGGATACTTCTACCACTCGCGCTGAGGCTGGTACAGGTATTGGCTTGGCCTTGAGCTACGAGCTCATTCAACTCATGGGTGGTCATATTTCAGTAGCCAGCCAAATAGGTGAAGGAACGGAATTTAAGCTGCAGTTACCCATCCATAACGAAGCCGAAAAGATGGCGATCGAAAGCTTCGCTTGGGAGACTCCAGAAACTGCAGTCCTTCTGCCCATTACCAACAATCAGGAAGATCTGCCTAGAGTTTTACTCATAGAGGACAATCCCGATGTATTGAGCTATCTCAGTGCCTGCTTAGAGGCAGATTATCAGATAGAAGTCGCGCCCAATGGCATTAGCGGCATTGAAAAAGCCTTAGACTTAGTGCCAGATTTGATCATCAGCGATGTGATGATGCCCGGCAAAGACGGTTACGAAGTTTGCGCTACCTTAAAAGAGGATATTCGAACTAGTCATATCCCCATTATGCTCCTTACCGCCAAAACAGACCAAGTCTCTAAATTGACTGGTTTCCGCAAAGGAGCAGATGCCTATCTGCCAAAACCATTTTTGGAAGAAGAACTCCTTCTTCGCTTACAAAACATGCTCTCGCTCAGAGACGCCTTTCGGGAAAGGTATCAAGAAGGCAATATCCCTGAAGATACAGAGACAAAAGAGAGTCCCGAAGATGCCTTCATGCGTAGACTGAGGGAGATAATTATAGAGCGTTTAGACGACAACAACCTAAGTGTTACGGCTCTCTGCGAAGCTATCGGTATGGCACGCACGCCCTTGCACAACAAACTCAAAGCCCTTATCGGCATGTCCACGACGGAGTATGTCCGTTATGTCCGCCTCACCGAAGCCAAACGCCTGCTCAATAAGCCCGAACTCAACGTTTCTGAAGTCTCCTATCAGTGCGGCTTCCAGAGTCCCGGCTATTTCACCAAGCGTTTCAAGGAGCTTTATGGGGTCAGCCCCACTCAGTTTAGGGAGCATTAAAAGAGTTGATTTATTGAATTGTTGAATGTTTGAATTAGCAACTGCTTCCTTATCCTTCAAAACTAGATGCCAGTCTGATGCCTTTGTATTTTTCCCGATTCGGTTCCCGCCGCTGCGCGGAACGCTCATCCTGTGCAGCAGTAGTTAAAGAGTTGATTTATTGAATTGTTGAATGTTTGAGTTAGTAATTGCTTCCTTATCCTTCAAAACTTTCATCCAATCAACTCTTCAACAATTAGATAAGCGTTCTGCGCAGCAGTAGCCAAAGAGTTGATTTATTGAATTGTTGAATGTTTGAGTTAGCAACTGCTTCCTTATCCTTCAAAACTTCATCCAATCAACTCTTCAACAATTAGACAAGCGTTCTGCGCAGCAGTATAGCTATCGGGAGTGAAAAATAAATGCTAACTTCTTCTTCCTACATCAAAACACTACTATCGTCATGAAACCTTATCTCTTATTGTTAGCCGTCTCAATAGGGGCTTTTACCCAGCTTTGTGCCCAAAATCGGGCCGATGCAGCCTGGGCTAAGCTTGAAGAAATCGCCATCGTGGATCAAAAAGTGATGATGCCGATGCGAGATGGCGTCCGCTTATGCACTGATATCTACCGCCCCAAAACCGATGCACAAGTACCAGTTATCTTTTCTCGCACACCCTACAACTTCAATAGTTGGGGCGATGGCGAGCGCCGTGGCCGCACCGCAGAACGCGCATATGAAGCCGTCAGCCGAGGCTATGCTTATGTCGTCCAAAATGAAAGAGGGCGTTATTTCTCAGAAGGGGAGTGGGACATACTCGGCGTGCCTTTGACGGATGGCTATGATGCTTTTAGCTGGCTCAAGGATCAAAGCTGGTGCAATGGCAAAATCGGTACTTATGGCTGTTCTTCTACCGCCGAATGGCAGATGGCAGTTGCTGCCTTGGACCATCCTTCGCATGCGGCTATGGTTCCTCAAGGTTATGGCGCTGGCGTAGGCCGAGTGGGCGATTTTTATGAGCAAGGTAATTGGTACCGCGGTGGTGCTCAACAAATGCTTTTTACTTCCTGGTTGTATGGCGTAGAGCACGATAAATTTAAGCCACGCATCCCTGCTGGAGCCACTCAAGAAGACCTAATACGCATTTCTCGTTTTTATGATCTCGCACCCGAAAACCCCAGAGTAGATATGTCCGAAGCCTTAGCACATCTACCTGTATCGGATATCATAAAAAACATCAATGGCAAAGAGGAAATCTACGAGAAAATGATCATGCGCAAACCCAACGATCCCGCCTGGTATGAAGGGGGTTTGTACCATGACGATATGGGCTTTGGCGTCCCTAGCTTTTGGTTTACCTCTTGGTATGATGTCTCTATCAGCCCCAACTTGGCGCTGTTCAATCATGTCCGCAACAATATCGAGGATCCCGAGGTGGCAGATAATCAGTATCTGGTGATTGCACCAACCTTACACTGTGGCTATAAGCGCGCCACTGAAAACACCATCGTTGGAGAAAGAAGCGTGGGCGACGCCCGCCTCAATTATGATGAGCAAATCTACGCTTGGTTTGACCTCTGGCTCAAAGGAGTAGATAACGACTTCAAGGAAAAAACGCCTAGGGTTCAGTATTATACCATGGGCATGAATCGCTGGCAGCAGGCCGAGCAATGGCCGCCCAAAGCCGCCGAAATGACCACCTTTTACCTCAACAGCCAAGGACAGGCCAATAGCTTATTTGGCGATGGCGTCTTGAGTCAAGAAATGCCTGGTAAAAAAGCTCCTGTAGATGCTTTCTCTTACGATCCTATGAATCCAGTGATGTCTTATGGCGGCAACGTCTGCTGTACAGGTAACGCCATCAAAGGAGGTGCTTACGATCAGCAAGCAATGGAAACCCGCAACGACATTTTGGTTTATACTTCTGAGCCACTGGAAGCAGGGGTAGAGATCAGTGGGTTTATTGAAACTA
>CAZHOC010000352.1:0-5063 GCA_964534295.1 uncultured Bacteroidia bacterium
GTTCCGCGATGGAGCGGTGAAAAAGATCTTGCTCGGCCTTATCTCCCATGATATATAGCTCCTCAAACTGGTCAAAGATGAGGTAGACTGGGCGATAAGTATTTAGATATACCTCTTTGACTTTGTGCCGCAGGGCCTGTTTTTTTGTTTCTTCATCTGGTAGCAGTTTATCTAGTTCCCGCTTCGCGGAACGATTGAGATTACTGCCTCTACGGATGAAGACGGGTAGCCAGTCTGACTTCTGAAACTGATTGCCTAGCCCGCAATTGATGAGACTGGTTTTGCCCGTACCCGAAGCTCCGTAGAGCAATACTAGATTAGAGGCATTTACAGCATTGTCGCCTCTGATATATTGACTTGATCCCAATAGGGCCGAATATAGTCCAGGTTATCTTCGGGCAAGACAGCCTTTCTCTGATATCTTTCTCGAATAAATTTTCCCACCTTAGGGCGTGTCCGAGCTTCCACCGAGACTTTTTCATAAACCTGGCGGACAATCGGGTCATGAGCCAATTCAAATTGCATGATTGAGGGACTAGGGTACTTTACCAAAAAACAGAAATGGGGGGACCGCCTTAGCCATCCCCCTTTTTTGACTTTATTGCATTGATTTTAGCAAGGCATCAGCATATACTCGACCTTGTCCTGCCCCTCTAAATAGATCAAGAGCGCCATCACGTCCTAGCCTATTTAAGATTGCCATGATGATTAAATTTAGGGTTAAGGACTGTTATGATTAAGATAAAAGAGCTTGTGGAATAGCCAGATCCATGCTAATGGTAAAGCAGCACCAATCGTCACTAATCTTATTATTGTCTTCGAAAATGAAAATGTTACGATCGCCTTCTAGGCCTCCTTGGACCAATTGTTTGTAATTCAATTGTTCGGTGGTTACTAGAAGTTTAAGGATAGTCGTGGCTTTGGGCTTTTCTAGGCTCAAACCTACCGCTCTATTGGTATTGCTCCACAATACTTGTTCAACCTTACTTGTGTCTTCATGCTCCTCAGGTCGGTATACTATCTCCCCTTCATGGGCGATAATAGCATAATCATCTTGGAAGTGTAGGAGGTAGCAGTATAGGGTTTGCTCCACTCCGTGGAACGATAGAGTCGGCCGCATACGAGAGCCAACCATACCATTGCCTACCACGAATTTTTGAGGATCCAGTTCGATTTGATGCTTGCTGAGCGCTAAGAATTCACTGATCGACATTGGTTCATCTCCTGCCTCTTGTTGTTTCGTTAAGTCTTTTTCTTTTAAGACTAAAGCTTCAGGCTTATGATCGACCAACTGTAACTGGAAATCCATCCAAGCTTTTATCTTGGAATCGGGATTGCTTAGCTTCAAGCTTCGTTCCCAGTTAACCACTTTCCCAAGATCAAAAATGATGAACTCTTCAGGATTGTCATCAGCTTTAGAGATGGATTTGAGTACTTTGTTTGTCTTGAGATCGATTAAGTCATAATCTACTCCACTAGCATCAACTGCAAGGCTTGCACTAGCTTTATCTTCTGCGATCAGGATATTTCTGGCAGTAGTCTTATCTGACTCATGCCAGTCCTTAATAAGATCTGCTTTTTCTTCATCGCTTCCTTCGATCCAAACCATTACCGGAGCTGCAGGTAATGAAAGAAGAACTGCTTGATAATTTTGATTGGGATCTAATGTAATAGTCTCATCTTTCTTCCAATCGCCGCCATCTGGATCAAGTTGGATGAATTGAAAATCACTCTGCTGGGCTCCAATGCGGGTTAACTTTGCTATACCTACGACCTCTTTTTCCTGGTTTTGAATCTCAATTAGGATTGGCTTCTCAGCTTGGGCCGGCAGGCCATGAATAGCACCACAGTTAACCAGCCAAGTAGTTTGGGTCTTTAAGGGATTGAGTGGATGGGGCTTTTCTTTGGTCTCTATATCATAAAGTAACTTAGATCCGATTGCTTCATCCCCTAAGAACTTTGTATAAGGGTTAAAGCCACCAATAGTTTCAAATTGGGGCGTTTGTTCGGCTCCCATACGTTTTACTTGTGCGCGAGTACGTGTAAAAAGGTCATTATAATTGACTTCAGCACCCTGCTTAAGGGTTTCGATCAGGCTAGTAGTAAATACCCCTCCTTGCTCCATATCACCTGCCACTTGTACATTCTCACAACCTGCTAAGGCAATATGGGGGGCTATTGGCACATTGATATTTGATTGTTTGTCATAAGCACCGTAGTAGCTTGATAGCACTCTTCTCTTATTTCCAGATAATGGGTGCATGCGACTTAAGATCATATTTTCCATGTCTCTAGTACCCCCACCTGAGTGGCAGCAATCTTGGGAGATTATGATAGAAGGACTACCAAGTTTTTTGTTACGCTTTTCGTCCATGGTAGCTAAGTCCTTGATCAGTGCAGCCATTTCCTTATCTGCAATATGGCGGTGCCCATCTGCTTCCGACTCCCAATAGGTTACCATCGTTTGATCCTTGCCATTAGGTGCAAAGGGGATGAACTCTTCGGCGGTAAGCTCTTCCGAGCCGTGCCCGCTGAAATGGAACCAAGCGATATCATTGGCTTGAGCCTTATTTAGGTGAGTTTTGAAGCCTTCAAGGATATTGTTGTAAGTAGCATCCTGATTTTCCAATCGGAGAATATGAATGTTGTCTACATCTTCCCGTGTTTTTAGGTAAGACTCAATTTGATCCAAATCTTTAATACATCCCCTTAGATCTGTGATACCTTCTGGGTAGTCATTAATGCCAACGAGCAAAACATAAATTTGACTCTCGGTCAGGCCGTCTGGTCGAGGACCCGTGGGTATGGGTTTAGGCATTACGGGCTTGGGCGGATCGCCTTGCTCTCTTTCCGTCCCACGATTGCCAGTGCTAGCTTGACCGTTCTCCGGATTGGGGGTTTCCATGGAAATTGTGCGTTCGGCGAAGCCGCTTGCTGATTCTAAAATCAAAGCTCTTTGAATGGGCGTTTTCATGTTATTAGGGTTAATCGTATGAATGTTTTTATGGTTGATTTATAAAGTTTAGGTTTTGGTCTTTTTCCTTTTTAGAGGTAGTCGAAGGACTACTTTAGTGCCTTCAGCTCTTCCGTCCTCATCGAATAAATCAATAATTTCTACATGTTTACCTTTGACTTTGCCCATCGATTTGATGCGCTCGGCGGTGATCTGCATGCCTTGGGATTTACGATTCTTTTGTAGGACTGAGGCTGCTTGAAGCTCTTTAGATTTTTCTCTGCCGATACCATCATCCTCGATTACAATTCGAAGATATTTAGCATCAACTCCGACTTGGATGTAGAGAGTCCCTTGCTGTTTTTTGGGTTTGAGGCCATGTAAGATCGCATTTTCGACATATGGTTGGATAACCATAGCGGGGACCTCAATTTGTTGAGTATCTAAGCTATCGTCTGCAAAAACATGATAATTTAATTTGTTCCGGAAACGCAGCTGCTCTAGTGCTAAAAAATGTTCGATGGTGTCTAGCTCATTGGCGAGACTCGTAAATCCACTGCGAGAACTGTTGAGGATTTTCCTCGAAAAGCGGGAGAAATGGATCAAATATTTTGCAGCAGCCTCCTTTTTGTCCTGATTGACCAAGTTTTCAATAGCATTGAGGCTATTAGAAATAAAGTGTGGGTTGATCTGCGCTCTCAATGCCTCCATTTTGGCACTCAAGCGTTTCTTTTGTAATTGCTGATATAATAGTAGGAAGCTCAAAAGGGCTACCAAAAAGATAGCGCCACCAATAATTTGTTGCAGCTGCCGATTTTTACTTTCTCGATTGATAATCTCTTGCTTTTCAACTTCTACAATTTGCTTGTTGAGATCCTTTAGATCGCCCTTGATATTATTTACAATCGTATCGTAAGCGTTATTGAGAAATTGGTCGGTGGAGGCGTTTAATATACCTTGGCAATCTACATTAAGGGACTCTTTACGATAATCACACAAAATGGAAATATTGGACATTAAGGCCCGAGTGGTGCTAATTGCGGCATCTTTCTGAGCAAAACTTAGGGCTTGATAATAGTTTCGCAAGGCGGAGTCTGAAACTGAAATCCTGTCTTGAGCAGAATTGACAAAAGAGAGCTTTTGTTGGTAAACGAGACCAATTTGATTATAAAATACGTGCTGATTTTTGGTTGCATCTCTTAGGCCTTCTTGAGCAAATAGGATCGCATCTTCAAAATGCTCTTCGTCTCCATTGTTAGCTAAATATTGATAAATCCTAAGTAGCGAAAGGATTTCATATATCCGCTCTAAACCGTTTTTATCTTGTTGTTGAATACCCCATTCAAGTCCCAATCCTAGCAAGCTATCAGCTAGGCTGTATAGGCCTTGGGTTAAGAATAATAATCCTTGATTGGATTTGAGCCTAAGGATCGCTGAGGTATCTCCCAATACTGCAAAAATCGAGTCTGCTTGTTTATAGTATTGTTGTGCTCCGCTAAAATTCTCCTTGCTAAAAGCAATCATGCCAAGTGAGTGCATCAAATCTGCTCTTAGACTAAGAGAATCTTTGGGTAGCAGCCTGCCACCTTCTACTATGTTTAATGAATGCTGAAAATAAATTCTTGCTGAATCTAGTGCTGCTTTTCTCCGGTAAAGATCACCGATCTGAGAAAGGGACAATGCCTGCCAATAGGGATTTTTCTCGGTTCTGAAGAGCCTATAACTAAATTGGCCATAGAAGAAGGGACGATCAATTCCACTTTGGTCAAACTCTCTTCTGCCTAGAATGAGAGAAAGGTAGTAGAAACTAATACCTCTTTCCAGATTCTGATTTTTTTGGGTTGCTAACTTATTTGCAGCTGTTGCATAACGTAAAGCTGCGATTTCATCTTCATTTAAAATTCGATCCGCATATACAATCAGGCTATCAATTTGATCTGAGCGCTTACTCGATCGCTCCAGTTGCTTAAAGACACTATCTACCTGACTATAATTAGCTTTTGAAGCAGCTAAAATTCTATTTCCGTAAGTAGGTCTAAAGTCAGAAATGCTGTCATTATTGCAAGCCAAAGTCAATAGCAAAAATAAGGTGATCCACATCCCTGCTATG
>CAZHOC010000352.1:5079-6119 GCA_964534295.1 uncultured Bacteroidia bacterium
GCAAAGGCTTTCATTTCGGCAACAGGGATTAACTGATCTTTAGAATAATCTTAATATTGAAAACAATTTAGCTAAATGAAAAGGGGGTTTATACGGAAAATTAACTGCACAAATAATTGACTATGCTAAATGATCTGGAAACAAAATGGTGGAAAACTAAGCCTAATTCAAGCAGGCAAGGGTATTGGTCTTGCTTTTAGAGGTAAGTCGCAGGTTTGGGATGAAAGCTGGTAAAGCAAATTCTTTGTCTAAAGAAATAGCGCAATTCGCCAATTAATCGTCGAATTTTGCCCATTACCCTTGCTACTACGTCCATAACCCTCCAGTCGTGGGCTGAGGGAATAGATAAAGCTTTATTGGTTAAAAATATTTTCCAATGAAGATCTCATTCACCCCCATTCAAAGGATCCGCATATTTATGGTATTAATGGTTTTGATCGCAATGATTGGATTGCTGATTGGTTTTTATCCCTCCTTGAGGAACGATTCTCTTGTGAGTGATCCTCTTTTCGATTCTATAAGCCGAACTTATCCTGATACCGTTGAGCTTGACAGGTCCTGAAGAAGAATCACTATCTGGATTGATATTAATCAGAGGTTCCAACCCTGAGACTTCAGGATTGATCTATTTAATTAGTATAGAAAACCAATCAATCCATTAATTATGAAAAAGCCCTTTATCCTCATTGCGAGTTTATGCCTTTTGCTTGTTCTCAGTTCTTGTACTGCTGGGCCGGTAGATCTTCAGTCATGTGTTAGTGCAGAGCCCAGCGGATTTTGGATGGGCCTATGGCATGGCTGTATTGCTCCTGTAACTTTTATTGTCTCCCTCTTTTGGGATACGATCGAAATGTATGATGTCAATAATAATGGCGGCTGGTATAACTTTGGCTTTGTGCTAGGTGCTGGGATTTTGTTTGGTGGAAGCGGTAGAGGTTCGAAGCGTCGTAGACGAAAAGAATAAATAGTAATTGAATAAAAAAAGCCTCTTAGATCATTCTAAGAGGCTTTTTGATTGCTTGTACACTTGGAAGGATTCG
>CAZHOC010000353.1:0-6098 GCA_964534295.1 uncultured Bacteroidia bacterium
CTACTTCATCTCCAGCTTTGACTTCTGGCACATCCGTTACGTCAAGCATGATCATATCCATGCAAACCCGACCAAAAATCGGTACTCGCTGGCCGCGGACCAGAAAATGTGCTTTGCCATTGGAAACAGCTCTAGGGATCCCATCGGCATAACCAATCGGGATCGTCGCAATCAAGCTATCTCGCTCCGTGGTCTGAGAGCGTCCGTATCCGATGCTTACTCCTTGAGGCCAGCTTTTGACTTGAGTTATGCGGGTACGAAGACTGCCAATTTCGGCTAAGCCCTCGATTGAGTTTTCCAAAGGACTCAGGCCATACAAACCAATGCCCATTCGGACCATTTCAAAGGCGTATTCTGGAAAGCGCAGTATACCCGCGGTATTGAGGATGTGGCGAAAAGAATGCAGCCCTAATTCTCCTTGCAAGATTTTATAAAGCGCATCAAAGCGCTGCGCTTGAAAGTGGTTGAATTCATCTTCCTCCGGGACATCCGCGGCAGCAAAATGACTTAGTACGGAAATGATGTTTAGGTCGGGATGTTGTGCGATAACATTGATTAGGTCTGGCAAATCCTCCTTCCTGAAGCCTAGGCGACCCATCCCCGTTTCTAGTTTGAGGTGGATGCGGTATTCTTGCTGACCTGCGAGACGAGCCGTGCGGATATATCGTTTGAGAAAATCGAGATTAGAGACTTCTGGTTCTAGTTCAAAACGGACCAAACTATCGAGGCTAGAAAGGTCCGGATTCATGACCATAATTGGCAGTCGAATCCCTGCTTTGCGCAGCTCAATGCCTTCTGAGGCAAAGGCTACTCCGAGATAAGTCGCCCCTTCGCGTTCGAGCACTTTGGCGATCTCCCAAGTACCCCCACCATAAGAAGCCGCCTTGACCATGCACATGCTCTTGGTACCATCGGGGATTAGCGATTTGAGATGCCGAAAATTATGAGCCAAAGCCTGCAAATCAATCTCCAACCAGGACGCATTCCGCTTAGGATTGAGGAAGGGAATTAGTCGCTCTAACTCAAAGCGACGCGCCCCTGTCAATAAGACCGTACTATCGCGAAAGTCTTCATAATCCACTGAGCGGAGCAGTAGGTCCGTATCAGCAAAATGCCTTACCTGCCCAATTTGCTCAAAAATTGGCCCCAGGCTGATGATATTTTCTTTGCCTACAAGTTTGATGGCCTCCGTCAATAAGCCTTCTTGGATACTCGTTTGATTGTCGCCAAGGTGGGGTATATCAGAGATCACCACCATTTGCCGAGGATGGGCCTTGATCTGTGAGAGAAATTGCAAAGCATTGCGCACCGAATCCGGATCTGCATTATAGCTATCATTGAGGATGGTGATCTCTGGATTATCGGTGATGGTTTCCTGCCGCATTTCTACGGCTTGTAGGAGAGGGAGTCGTTCTTGTATCTCGCTGCGCGGAACGCCCATCTCTTCTGCCGCCAAGATCGCCAAACGAGCATTTTCCAGATCGGCCAGACTTTGAAAGGGGAGGGCTAGAGTGGTAATATCGTCCCCAACTTTTTTTAGCGGGAGTCGCTGCTCGCGAACGATTTCCTCTACCCAAGCTTGCTCGTTGCCTAAGAGTAAGCGTTCCACTTCGTGGAACAATTGGAGCTTCTCTTTGAGTTTGGCTTCTCTGTTGGGAAAGCCTTCATCATGGGCGGGGCCCATATGGGTGAGTATGCCGAGGGTCGGCTGAATCAATTCCTTTAAAATAGCCATTTCCCCAGGCTCTGAGATGCCTGCCTCAATAATGGCCAGATCAGCCTGAGGGTGCATTTTGAGTAGGGAAAGCGGGACCCCAAGCTGCGAATTGTAGCTCATGGGGCTTTTGACGATCTGGAAGTTGAGTTCTAGTAAGGTGGCTAACCACTCTTTGACGATGGTTTTGCCATTGGAGCCCGTAATGGCGATGACCGGATAGTTAAATCTTTGCCGATGGCAAAAGGCCCATTTTTGCAGGGCATCTAGGGTGTCTGCCACCAAAATATAATTGACGCCTGCTAAATCAAGCTTGCGATCAACGATAAAATTCCGGACCCCTTTGTCATAGGCTTCTTGAATGAAGTCATGCCCATCGCGATGATCAGTCTTGAGGGCAAGGAATATGGTTTCTGCGCCGCGACTGATGTTACGAGTGTCGAAGGCGAGGTGGCGGATCGTTCCGGGACGGAACTCACCCTGAAACAAATCCAAGGCTTGCATCAAAGGCGCAATCTCAGAGATATGATAGGGGAGTCCTAGCATGGGGGGAGGACTAGATTCTGTTGCATATCGCTAATCCCCTAGAAATGGTAGTTCAAGCCAATTTTGGGCAGGAAGTTAAGTTCGAGCCGCGCTCCCAGGGGGATAAAACGCGAGAAATAGCGTCGAATACCGATGCTGAGGTCGGCGCTAAATTTTTCGGATGGTCTAAGCGCATAACCACCAATCAGATCGAGATAGGTTAGGGGATTGGCACTGCGACTACCGTCTTCTCGAAAGACGTGAAATCCTCCCACATTGGTTTGGACGAAGAAGCTACTGCGCTCTGGAGCGAGGTACCAGCGAGCAAAGAGGTCAAGGCCTCGGGTGTTGGCGCGCTCGGTAGTACCAGCAATATTATCGGTCGCGAAGATAAACTGAAAGTTGAGTTCGGTACCGACCACCAAGCTAGTAAGCGGAAAGTAGCCGATACGCACACTGGAATTGACGTTGTACTGAAAAAAACCGTCAGAGATGGGCACCCAGCCAGCTCCCAGATTGGAGAGTCCAATCATGCGTTCACCGGCGAGATAGAAGCGTTGCCCGAAGGCCGAAAAACTAAGAGTCGCAAATAAAATAAGGAGGCCTATCTTTCGCATAATCAATCAATTTTGAGTAAGGAAAGATAGGCAATTTGTGCTCTAAACTAAAGGTGGAAATTTATGCTAGAACTGCTTTGAAGGTTATAAATAGGCCCAAGCGGGTCAGGGGTCAAGGGGCTAAAGAGTTGGGACCAGCCTACACTGGCTTGTAAGCCGGTGTCTATACTCCATCTTTGAGCAAATCGCCAGGACAAGAATATGCCCATATGGGCACTGAGACTTTGACCTTCGTTGACAAAAATATCATTGGTAGTAAAAGAGCGCATGCTGTGGCTACTGACTTTGAGCCTTGGCTCCACATAAAGGCTGAGGTTGTGCCTGCCTCGCTCCCATCCGGGGAAATAGTATCTACCAAATAACTGGAACCCCCAAGCTCTAAGGACATTATTGACAGGGCGAGCGCTGAAGGAAGTAGAATGATGGAGCAAAATACCTCCTCCGATTAGGATGCGATCTTTGACGAAGTAGCCATACTCAAACTGGGAACCTATTCCCAAGGACCATTCTTCTGGCGTGTCATCAAAACGTCCTAAGGCACTAAGCAGAGGATTGCGCAGGATGATCATTGATTCTCTCTGCTGGAAGTAATTTTGGTCCTGAGCGAAGACGCTCAAGCAGCTTAGGCCTAGCAAAAGGCCGATGAAAAATGATTTCATGTGTTTATAAGATGGTTGTGAATAAGTGCTAGCGGAATATAAAAAACTTGCCGCTTTTAACTTCTCTCCGAAGCAAAAAGCGGCAAATAAGGGGTACTGAAATGCTAGAGATAGAGATTCAGGCTGCCATACAGGGGTAAACTAAGCCCCAATTGAATTACATCTTCTTGGCCTGGATCCATAATTCTGCCGAGGCGAGTCTGTGGCTGAATCCCGAGATCTAAACTGAATCTATTGATGGGACGCCAAGCGCAAAAGAAACCAAGGCCTGCGATTAGGTCGTCTCGTGTATTGATAAAGTTACCTGCTAAAGGCCAGGATTGCGTCTGGACGCGGATGCCTTCAATTCTTGGTTCTACATATAGGTTAAACTGCTGTTTTTTGCCTCTGGCAGCAAAGTAATACCGCCCAAATATCTGTATTCCCCAACTACGTATATCATTGCTGCTACCTGAAAGCCAAGTATAATAGGATTGCCCTCCAAGACCGATCATGATTTTATCTTTGATACAATATCCTAGATCGAGATTAGTGCCGAGATAATCGACTTGATCATTGGCGATATCGCGCAGCCCAAAATTAGGATTACGGAGACTGATTAGGACCTCACCTTTTTGGAAATGGTTGTTGTCTTGGGCCTGAAGACTGATGCTTAGGAAGCATAGCGCTAGGCTGATGATAATTGCTTTCATGTGTTTGGAAGATTGTAAGTAAAACTAGCTAGAGGTGGATATTTGCACTAAGTATACCTGGTAGGCTGAAGAGTGGGGAACCAAATTCGCCTAGGCCAGCGGCAATGGATCGTCCTAAGGCTAACTGAGCCTGAACACCTAGGTCGAAACTGATACGATTGAAGGGACGCCAAGCGCAATGAAAGCCCGTCGCCGCAAAATAGTTAGTGCTTAAAGGCAAAAAATCGCCCCCACTGTTGCCAGATTGGCTATAGTTTCGGGTAGCGCCTAAACGCGATTCTGCAAACAAAATGAATTGATCTTTTTTGCCGAATGGCTTGAAGTAATAGCGCCCAAAGAGCTGGATACCCAGATTGTAATAGTCTTTGTTGGGTTCGTCGATGAAGTTGTAAAAGCCTTGTAGGCCGCCGCCGATTAACCAACGATCCTTGATAAAGTGACCATAATCCAATTGAGTACCTGCAATGGAAACCCACTCATTCCGCGAACCTTGGATCCCAAACTTAGGATTACGAATGCTGATTAAAGATTCACCCTTTTGATAATAATCGTTCTGCTGTGCAGATAAACTCAAACAAAATAGACCCAGGCAAAGGCCAATCATCAATGGCTTCATGTGTTCTAGTTTAGTACAGTAATGCGGTGGGTGTGAGCGCAATATAGAAAAAGTACGACTCTGATTTGGGTCAGAAGCAGGTAAAAAGAGATGCACTATACAATCAAGATTGTAAGTATAGCGCTATTTATTTGCTCTTTTTCTCCAATGAAAGTTTATGCCGAATGAGCTGTTCCAAAGCCATTCAGAAGAGGTTTCGAGGCCAGAGATAGGATCAATCAGTCTTTCATAGCCTCGCTGTAGAGTAAGATCAAAGCTAAGAAATTTGAATGGCCGCCAGGCTAGGCCGACTCCCCCGTAATACCTATTACTAAGAAGAGCAAGATTTTCGGGAGCTTGAACAGCAAAATATCTGTAAGTATCAGCTCTTAGTTCTCCGTAGAAGTTGAGGTGCGTAGGGCCAATTTTAGTGCTAGGGGAGTAATAGCGGCTAAAGGCTTGAAATCCCATAAAGCGTGTAAGCGAGACATCTTCATTTGTCTGAATCCTCGTAAAACGAGATTGAGCTGTTGAAGCACCAACTCCCACCATCCAATTGTTTGTGAGAAAGCCACTAAAATCTATTTCGGTGCCGTATTCCCGTACTTCTCCCAGATGGAAAGTTTGAATAGCGCTGAAGTGAGGATTGCGAAGCCCAATCATGGCTTCCCCTTTCTGATAGGGTGTAAAATTTTGGGCACTGAGGCTCATACTAAAGGAAAGCACCCCAAGGACTAGCAATAGCTTTTTCATTATAGCTGAGATAAAGAATGTGTTGATGCACCGCAATTTAGAAACTGACTTTGCCAAATCGAGGCAAAAATACTTGCACTGATGCTACAAGAGGTTTGAAAATCACTTAGCCTTTGCACGCCAATGAAAGTTAAATCCCAGGGAGGCATTCCACGAATCTCCCCAAGCTTTAGGTGTTTCAGCCCAATCAATGTAGTGTGAGGGTTTATTAGATCTTCTGTAGACCACAAAATCTACACTTAGGGCCGGAAAAGGGCGCCAGGCTGCGCCAAGGCCTGCATAAACATAGGGCCGGCTAGGATATCGGAGCCTAATCTTGGCCGAAGTCCCTTGGAAGCCTGCCCAGAGCTCCCCAAAAAAATTAAGACTGGTATTTTTTATAGAAATCGAAGGTGAATAGTAGCGGGAAGAAAGATGCAATCCTAGCGACTTTAGATTTGAACCTGCGCGATAGACTGATTGATGATAAGTGCTGCCAATCCCAAGCGACCAGTGTTTGCGAATAAAGCGATGATAATCTAACTCAAAGCCATATCGATACCC
>CAZHOC010000354.1:0-6091 GCA_964534295.1 uncultured Bacteroidia bacterium
GGAACGAGAAGATCAAATTGTCGGCCATATTCTCTTGACTAAGATTCATATTCAAGGTCCTAAGCAAAAGCACGATGCGTTAGCCTTAGCTCCAGTCTCTGTATTACCCTCGCAGCAAGGCAAGGGAATTGGCAGCCTGTTGATCAAAGAATCCCACCGTATAGCCAAGACGCTTGGACATGAGCGTATTGTGTTATTGGGACATTCTGACTACTACCCTCGCTTTGGTTATAAAATCTGTGCGGACCATGGTATCAAACTCCCTTTTGATGTGCCCGATGAAAATTGCATGGTAATCGGTTTGACCGAAAATGCCTTGAATGGAGTCGCAGGGGAGGTGATTTATTCGAAAGCATTTGGCTAGAAAGGGCATGGAGAAAAATTTTAATTAGTTGATAGTAAGTGTTTTGAGGTGTTTGTCATCCAAGTATTGCCTCTACAACTTCTCTCAGCTGTCGTTTGTGGTGATTGTGAATAGGCTTAGTATTGAGACAACAGTATTAGCCAAACAAGCCACATAAAGAAGGTGATGAAACACAATGCCAAAAGCCACATTTACTGGTTTGCCCCCTATAACCTTAGCTGCCCTAGCACCAGATATCGAGGCAAGTACCCTTTGGATTATCTGCAAAATGAAAAGCAGATTTCTTATGATTTCGTCTGGCCAGAAAAATCCGCCCAGGCGATTCTCAATTTCCTTAAACTCTTTTTGGAAATCCTTTTCTTTAGAAAGCCTAACTCCTTGGTGGTAATTCAAAAAATCTACACTAAACGTTATTACGCCAACCTATTGAAGCTGCTCGTTTGGCTGCGCCCTGAAAACACCCTCTACGACTTGGATGATGCTGAATACTATCGCTGGCCCGCAGAAACGCTCAATTTCTTTATCAAACACTGCCAGTATGTGCAAGTAGGAAGCCAAGCTTTGTTGGAGTATTGCCTTCCTCTAAATCCCAACGTAACCCTTGCCACCTCTCCTGTCATTGCGCATGAGCATCGTAAATCTCAAAAGGGCCGTAAACCTGTATTGGGTTGGGTAGGAGACTTTGGGAATGGTCGTGAAATCACCCGCTCATTTTCCCACAAAACCAATCTGTACCAGCTGTTTTTCTCCAAACTGGAGGCCATCCAATATCCAGTCAAACTGGTTTTGATTGGCGTCAAAAAAGAAAGCGATATTCCGGAGTTACAGACTTTATTTGCAGAGCACCCTCATATCGAATTGGATATTCCGACGGATCTAGATTGGGAGGATGACCGCTGGCTTTACAGCAAAATCGTCGAATTTGATGTGGGCCTTTCTCCATTGGTCGCTCATCCCTTCAACGAAGCGAAGTCTGCGTTTAAAGCTAAGCAGTATCTTAGTTGTGGGGTGCCAGTCGTAGCTAGTGATATAGGCGAAAACAATAAGTTTATCACCGATGGGGCCAATGGATTTTTGTGTGATGGACCAGATGAATTTATCGAGGCAATAGATCAAATCGTCGATATGGACAATCAGGCCTATGCGGACTTGGTGGATCAAGCTCTGGAGACAGAAGCGCGCTTTTCTTTGGATACTTATTGCGGGGCCTTGATTGAGAAGTTATTAGTTGGCTAGAGCTTTCATCTCTGCCACCACTGCTTCCATCATCTCTACGGTAACGCCTCCAAAATGGGTAATGCGCAGGATTTTACCTTTCAATTCGCCTTGCCCACCGGCTAGCCAATAACCCGCCTCAGCCAGTCCTTTTTGCATGGTCGGCAAATCGACGCCCTCCCAACTGATGGCCGTGAGAGATTCCGAGGGACTTTCTGGATATATCTCGGCTCCCAATTGCTTCACCCCTTCACGAAAAGCGACACGGCATTGGTGCACTTGATTCCAAATAGAGGGTAGGCCTTGCCGAACGATTACCTCTAAAGCCGCCTCGGCGGCATAGAGTAATTGTACCGGCGCGGTATAGGGATAAGAGTTCTGCGCAGCAGTCTCTACATAATAAAACAGATTGCGAAAATCACCTGGCTGAGTGGCTTGCAGTCGAGATTGGGCGCGCTCGCTAAGGGCATAAGCCGCCAAACCCGCTGGACTCATCAAGGCCTTTTGACTGGCAATGATCGCCGCATCGATCCCCCAGGCGTCAAAGTAAAAGGGGACCGCTCCAATAGTCGTAATACCATCGACCATGATCAGCAAATCTGGAAAAGCCCTCCGCAAGGCAAAAGCCATCTCTTCCACATCAATCAGCACGCCCGTGGAGGTCTCACAATGCGTCAAGATGATACCATGCACTTCACCCACTGCTTGCATTTCGTTCATGAGTTCGGCTGTGCCGAACGCTTTTCCCCATGGCTGCCTGATCTCATATACATCTAGACCCAAAACCTCCCCATACTCCACCCAACGGCCGCTAAACTTGCCCATATTGAGGATGACAACGCGTTCGCCCGGGCGGAAAAGACTATACATCGCCATTTCAACCCCATAGGTGCCGGAGCCAATTACCGTACCTGTAGCAGCCTCAGTTTGAAAAAGGTAGCGCAAGCCAGCACGGATATTATCATATAGCTTAGTAAACTCAGCCGAGCGATGATGCATCATGGGTTTTTGCATCGCAGCCGTTACAAAATCGGGAACAGGCACTGGGCCAGGAGATAGCATCAACATAGATTGGGCATTAACAATTTGAGTGCTAAGTTAGTTACTTAGACAATACTGCATATATGAAGATTCTCATTACCGGTGGTACCGGATTTATTGGCAGCAAATTGGTGCCGCAACTTCTTTCTCAAGGCCATGAAGTAGGCATTTTGACGCGTAGCAAGAAGCATACTTCTGATCATCCTGCTCTCACCTACCTCCAATGGAATGGCAAGAGCATGCCTACTGGAATAGGACTTTATGATGCAGTGATCAATCTCGCCGGAGCTAGCATTGCCGGCGATAAATGGACGGATGCGCAAAAAGAAAAGATATTGCAGAGTCGAGTCAAAGCGACTCGCGCTTGTGTAGAATACATCAATCGTAGCCCAAGTCCACCCAAAGTCTTTTTGTCTGCTTCTGCGGTAGGATATTATGGCGTGGAGCACAAAGGCGAAATAGACGAAAGCGCCAGCCCTGGGACTGATTTTGCGGCTGAGGTTTGTCGTGTTTGGGAAGAAGAGGCCAACAAAGCCAATTGCCGTACGATCATTGCTCGCATCGGCATTGTTCTCGGTAAGGACGGGGGGGCATTGGAGAAGATGCTTCCTGTTTACAAGATGTATTTGGGAGGTCGTTTTGCCAGTGGTAAACAAGGCTTTCCCTGGGTGCATATCGATGACATCGTCAAGTCGATGAGCTTTCTCCTCCATCACGAAACTGCGTCCGGCCCCTTTAATCTCACGGGACCTGAATTGATCAGTCAGGGTAAATTTTCTAATAAATTGGCCGAGGCACTAGGTACCAAAGACTTTTTTGTGGTACCAGCATTCATGCTTAAAATCATGTTTGGCGAGCAGGCGGTACTCTTTATTGGCGGTCAGTATCCTAAGCCTAAACAATTGCAGGGGCTAGGCTATGAGTTTGAGTATCCGCAGGCCTTAGAGGCGCTTCAGTCTGTGGTTTGATTACTGCTTCGCAGAACGCTTAACTCTGAGTGAGGCATGCGTGCACGCACCTACTAAAGTTTCCTCGACGGGGCTCGGAATGACAAATGGTTAATTCTTTTGCCTTGTTACAAACCCCTGCTGTCACCTTGAGCGAAGTCGAAAGGCCTTTGTAGTCTTTTACCTGCTTCGCAGAACGCTTAACACGAAAATACCGAGTCCCAATATGCAATGTTTACATATTGGGACTCGGCATGGCTTATGATAAGCGTTCCGCGAAGCGGCTCTTAATATCTTACTTGGCAGTCACCGGTAGGCTAAACTTCACTCTCACTTCATCGCCCAGTATCCAGCTGTCTTCACCGACATGAAAGTCTAGGCGGTCGATGTTAAACTTGCCCTTAAAGACCTCATCTTCGACCACAAAAGGGATGGTGATTTCTTTGCTTTTACCTTTGATGCTCAAAGTACCTTTGGCCTGATACCCGCTTCCACTTTTGCTGATGCTGCTAGAGACAAAGCTAATGTTGGGGTATTTAGTGGCGTCAAAGTATTCCTCTTTCTTAAGGTCCTTATCTCTTAGCTCGATACCCGTATCAATGGTGCTGACCTTCACGCTGGTGTTGATCGAACTACCTGCTAAATCGTTGGGATCAAAAATTACTGTACCACTAGGATTGGACAGAGAACCGTCCACTGCGACGCCCATATTATTGATGGCAAAAGTGACGGCTGCACTACTGCTATTTAGCTGATAAGTAGTGGCTAAGGGGGTCGCGGCACAAACTAGAAAAAAGCTTATGGCTAAAAAGGTATAGATAGATTTCATTGGATTCAATCGGTTTGTTGGGTTTACCTTTTAGCAAACGAGATGCAACTCTCTTTGTTCCATGAGGCTCTTTATAACACGTTTGAATCGGTAATGGCTTTGTTTAAAGCCGAAAATAGTAAGGGCGAATTCGCATTGTTAAAGTTTTCTTAAAGTAATCTAAAACCCCTAACAAGCCCATTTAAAGCTCCGTAATTAAAGAGCAAATACATTTAAACCCTTCGTCTATATGAAAAATTTACTTTCATACTTATTGGTTTCTCTGGTAGTCAGTACTACTACCCTAGGGATATACCACTATGCCGGCTGGGGAAAGCAAGATGCCGCCTTAAGCGAAACGACTTCCCTTACTCAAAACGAAACTTTTACGGTTGCTAATCGCAATCTCCAACCGGCCTATTCGACCACAAGTCTCAGTGGTGCACCCACTGATTTTCATATAGCGGCCGACGAGGCCATGCCAGCCGTAGTCCACATCACCGCCAAACAAACCGTCAATGCCTACGCCAATGATCCTTTTTATGAATTATTTGGCTGGGGACCGAGGAGAGGTCGTCAAGGTACTTCTACGGGTTCTGGGGTGATTCTTAGCTCTGATGGGTATATCGTTACCAACAATCACGTAATCAAGGATGCGGACGAATTGAACGTTACCCTTTTTGATAATCGCACCTATAGCGCCAAGGTGATTGGTACGGACCCTTCTACAGATCTAGGCTTGATCAAAGTGGATGCGACTGGTCTTCCTGCCATGTCCCTCGCCAATTCGGACGCGGTACGCGTCGGAGAGTGGGTGCTTGCCGTAGGTAATCCCTTTAATCTTGCTTCAACCGCTACTGCCGGTATCGTCAGTGCGATCGGTAGAGATTTGGAAATCATCAAAGATCAGATGGCGATTGAGTCCTTTATCCAGACGGACGCCGCTGTCAATCCTGGTAACTCTGGTGGAGCTTTGGTTAATCTGGAAGGACAATTAATCGGCGTCAATACTGCGATTGCTTCTCCAACTGGTGCTTATGCAGGTTATGCCTTTGCCGTCCCGGCCAATATCGTCAAAAAGGTCGTTAGCGATCTCAAAGAATTTGGCCACGTGCAACGTGCCTTCTTAGGAGTTTCGAAGATTCGTACGCTCAATGGCGATGTAGCTCGCAACGAAGGCTTAGACATCACCGAAGGTGTCTTGATTGATCAGCTTGCGACTCAAGGCGGTGCCTACAAAGGAGGCTTGGATGAAGGCGATGTCATCGTAGGCGTGAATGGCATAGCCATTAAAAACGACGCCAAGCTCCGTGAGCTAGTGGCTCGTAATCGCCCCGGCGATAAAATAGATATCAAAGTTTATCGAGACAATCGTTACCTCGAATTGCCGATCCAGTTGACCAATTCAATGGGAGAAACTACGCTAGATGCCTTCTATCGTTCGGAACAGCTAACGAGACTAGGAGTTGAGTTTAGAGACTTGACCGATGATGAACTCGATAGATTACAAATAGACAATGGCGTATTGGTCTCTCGTTTGCACGCTGGTACCCTGCGCCAACAGACCGATATCAAAGAAAACTTTATCATTCTTCAGGTAAATGAAGAGAAGCTAGATTCATCTGAAAAGCTTACCCAAATCCTCGAACAAGAATCGGGTAAGGTAAAACTGACAGGATTTTATCCTAGAGCCTATCGATTGGTCTCCTATGTCGT
>CAZHOC010000355.1:0-6076 GCA_964534295.1 uncultured Bacteroidia bacterium
ATCATGGATCCGGTTGATAGTAGTAAGGTCGATTTCAAAATCAATGATTTCAGCTCGGATTCGAATGAAAATTCTTTTGATGCTGAAGGCTTGGTCAAGAAGCTCAGCAAAACCTTTGAAAACATCAATAAAGTCTCCGTTTTAAGTGCCAACGAAGCAGGAAATATTGATGTCAAAATCATCGCCAACATAGACAGTAGCATGCTAGCGGGGGATTCTTTGCCCAAAGCAGCAGAAATGGCCCAAAAATTTATTAGCTCCAATGAAGGGGTAATGCTCCGCGGCACAATCCATCCCAAAGGAG
Source organism: uncultured Bacteroidia bacterium (assembly GCA_964534295.1). Classification (GTDB taxonomy): domain Bacteria; phylum Bacteroidota; class Bacteroidia; order J057; family J057; genus JBCAWW01. The sequence continues at coordinate 305 of CAZHOC010000355.1, forward strand.
ACATTCACAGTTTCTGGCTCAAAAACAATCAAAAAAACCTATTGGCGATGTTATTTGAACTACCAACTCAACGGGTAGGAGAAGGAGACGTTTGGCCACTGGAGGTCAGTTTCATCCAAAATGACCAGAATTACATTTGTGATTCGGCAGTAAAAATCAATCAGGTCAAATTGGTCGAACTGCGCGAAGAGGAAGTTGGGACCATCGCGGTATTACAGTATAATTTATACGAATACGTAAATGGCGATTTTAATCATCCTTTCTCAGGAAAAATTCCTTCCAGCATGAGCTTCTCCTACCAGGGAATTGCCGAATTTTCGGTGGAGCAGGGCCGTTGGCTTAGCTTTAATGGTGTGCTTGAGGTCATCTCCTCCGGAGTGATGAGTGCCTCCAATCAACAAGCAATTGCCTTGATCCCGATTGAGTAAAAGGCGAATGAGCGTTCCGCGCAGCGGTAAACCTAATAGAAACTAGATTTACTTGTAACTTGCGCCTCGCAAACGGAGCGATTAAGTACTTAGACAAAAGTATTTAGTATTAAGACCATTTTTCTTGCTACTGACTACTTTTTACTTTCTACTTCTTACTTAAAATGATGGATTTCCTCGCGGGACAGACTTTACTTTTTGACAAACCTAAGGGTTGGTCCTCTTTTGATGTGGTCAAGATGATCCGCAGCAACATACGTATCAAGAAGGTAGGGCATGCTGGAACGCTAGACCCTTTGGCTACTGGTTTGTTGATCCTTTGCACGGGAAAGCACACCAAGCAAATCCAGGGTATACAAGAGGCCGAAAAGGAGTACGAAACGATTTTCAAGTTAGGAGTTACTACGGCCTCCTACGACGCCGAACAGCCGGAAGTAAACCATCAGGATGCTAGTCATATTACTCCAGCAGATATAGAAAAAGCGCTTGAGCAGTTTCGAGGAGATATCAAGCAGATTCCGCCCATCTTCTCAGCGGTAAAAGTGGATGGCAAACGCGCCTATAAATCAGCGAGAAAAGGTAGGGAAGTGAAGCTACGCGAACGCTTTGTCTCTGTGTATGAATTCGAGTTAATCGATCAAGGCTTGGAAGCGCCTCTTTTTGCGGCTCGGATTCGTTGCAGCAAAGGCACTTATATCCGCTCCTTAGTACATGACCTTGGCCAAGCCTTAGGAGTAGGCGCTTATATCACCGAGTTGAAGCGCACCCGCATAGGTGAGCATAAGCTAGAAGACGCTTGGCAAATTGATGATTTTGTCAAAAAGGTCAGGAGTGAGCGGCACAAATCAGATTCACCACCACCACAGTAGCGAGGATGAGTTCGTGATCTTCTTCTTCGAGAATGCGCACGCCGTAGGTATCACTCATCTTTAGGATTTCTTTGGAGACGCTAGCCACGGTTTCACCGGAACGCTCAAAGGTAAATTCATGCGCCCAAAAGTCCCCTTTGATGGTATAGTCGTTCGGTCCTGGGATGTCTAGCGTAAAGCGACGTTTGAACCAGGAAAATTCTTTTTCCAATACTGCGACGAGCATATCTCCTTCGATCAATTCGTAAGTCGCCTTCCATGAGGCCATCGTTTGGTTGATCTTGAGGATTTCTTCCCCTTCGATATTGAGAAAGGATAGCTTATTGCCCCAGCTAAAGGGCTTGCCCACTACTTGAGAGACAGTTTCTCCGGCTTCATCGAAGATGTCATAGGACTTATTTAAGCTCCAGATTTTGCGTTTGAGTTGATAGGATACTTTTCCCATATCTTAAGGACCGATATTTAAGGCAAAGGTTGGGGCTGACTTACGCTACAATATAAAAAAGTCCTAACTTGCATTTGAGATCACATTAATACATGAAAGTTTATCGTTCGCTTGAGGAGTATGAAGCTGGGGACCGTGCTGTCGCCACCATTGGCACCTTTGATGGAGTACATATTGGCCACCGCACCATTCTTGAACGCCTCATCCAGTCTGCTCAGGCTATCCAAGGAGAAAGTATCCTTATCAGTTTTCACCCTCACCCACGTTTGGTGCTTTTTCCGGAAAATAACCCTCTGCGTCTTTTGCATACCTTGGATGAAAAGATTGCCTTACTAGACGAAATTGGGCTCGATAAACTATTGTTGATCCCTTTTACGAGAGAGTTTTCTCGCATGAGTTCCAAAGCTTTTATCCGCCAAGTATTAGTAGATACGGTTAAGATCAAGAAGATTATCATTGGCTACGATCATCACTTTGGCAAGAATCGAGCTGGTGGGATTGAGGAGCTACAAGAGTATGCACCGAACTGGAAATATGATGTAGAGGAAATTCCCGCGCAAAGCATAGATGATGCGAATGTGAGCAGCACGCAAATCCGTAATGCCCTCAAAGCCGGAGATGTCAATACCGCGGCTAAATACTTGGGATATCATTATTCTTTTGCTGGCGAGGTGGTGCATGGCGAGAAACAAGGAAGGTTGCTAGGCTTTCCGACGGCCAACATTGCTCCAGAAGAAGCGCGCAAAGTTATTCCCGCCAATGGCGTCTATTTTGTGAGGGTTATTCTCCCTAGCGGGGAACGCAAATTCGGTTTGATCTCGATCGGGGTGAAGCCAACCATGGGCGAATTCCAACGTTCGCAAGAAGTTTGGATCTATGACTATGAGGGCGATCTCTATGGGCAAAACATCCGGGTCGAAATGCTCGAATGGATGCGCGGAGAGGAGAAATTTGACTCACTTGATGCCCTCATCGAGCAGATGAATTTGGACAAAGCCAAGGGCTACGCCCTGATGGAAAAATATAATTAAGCTTGCTATGCTGTTTCACAATCCCAGTATCCCACTTGAAGACCTGCCTGCCTTGGTAGAAGTCGAGGAAAACAAACCCGAAAGAGGACTTCTCAAGCTCTCTATGATTTGGGGGGCGATCATCAGCTTTTTTCTTTTAGTAGGTGCTACGATTGTCAGCTTCACCCCTGCTCCCACTATGGTCAAAGTAGGGGTCTGGATAGGAGTACTGCTTTTAGCTGGCTTTATATTTTTAGCGTTCGCCAAAGGCTATCACCGCAAAGCCTATAGCCTAAGAGGACATGATCTCAGCTACCGTAGCGGTTGGTTGTGGCATAAGATCACTACCGTTCCATTTAGCCGGGTACAGCATGTCGAAGTAGATCAAGGTCCCATCGAGCGAGCAGTTGGTCTTGCAACTTTAAAGGTTTTCACTGCCGGCGGCAGTAGCAGTGATTTAAGCGTACCGGGTCTTAGCCCAGAACGCGCCAAGGAAATGAAAACCTTTATCCTCCAAAAAATCACTGGCCATGACGCCTGAGTTACCGCTTTCGGAACCACAGCGTCAATCTCCGGTAGCCGTGGTATTTATCCTATATCGCTATCTCAAAAGGATGGTGAGGACCTTCTTTGCCTTGATCGTTCTGGTTTTTTTCCAGCGAGAGGACAATACCATGACATTCATCTTGGTAGGCGTGATTGCGATCCTGGCCGCTCAATTGATTTATGCCCTGCTAGCCTACTTCCGCTATTCCTTTTACATCGAAGGGGACGAATTGATCATAGAATCGGGAGTTATCGGTCGCAAACGAACGGGTATCCCTTTTGATAGGATCCAGACCATTTCCTTTGAGCAAAACATTTTTCATCAGGCCTTAGATGTTGTCCAGCTCAATATAGATACGGCCGGCTCCGCTCAAGCAGAACTAAATATCGATGCCCTCGTTCGGCCGAAGGCGGAAGAACTAAGAGCCTTTATCCTCGCCCAAAAGGCGGCGATGGAAGGAGAAAAGACCCCGGAAGAAACAGGAGAAGAGGCCCCCACTCCCAAGGCAGTCAAAATCGAGGAGCAAGAAGTAATTCGGCTCAGTCTAAGAGATCTTGCGCTCATAGGGATAACCGAAAATCACATTCGTACGGCAGGGATCCTATTAGGGGGTGCCTTCAGTCTTTATCAACTCGTAGAAGGCGAGTCGAGCGAGGCCTGGAATAAATTATTTGACGGCATCTCTGATTTCATGATTGGTTCGAGCTTGCTCCTAATCGGGAGTCTGGCCGTAACCCTATTGATAGTTTCCTTTGTTGTCAGTTTGGTCAGGACCATTTTGCAGTATTTTGATTTTCGCCTTTGGCGAACGGAAAAAGGCTTTCGCATCAATGCTGGCTTACTTAATCGCCGAGAGCAAGCTGCTGCCCGTAGCAAAATCCAGATGGTAAAGTGGGCGACCAATCCACTGCGGCAATTGATGGGGCTTAGTACCGTACGTCTTTTCCAAGCCTCGAGTCAGGAAGTAAAACGCAAACAGGCGATCACCATTCCGGGCTGTCAAGATGCGGAGAAGCATAAGATCATTGAAGAAATCATTCCTTCTTCTGATCAGCTCGACTACAGCGAGCATCAGATCAGTAGACGCTATGTCGGTCGTATGACGCTCTATTTTGGCATCATCCCAGCGGTGTTTTTTGGTGGCATCACTTATGCTAATGCCGGACTTTGGGCACTGGCTTGGCTTGCTTTTGTACTCTTGATATGGGCAGCTAGCAATCGCTTTCAAAAGCGTTATCGCTGGTATGTAAACGAGCAAACCCTGCTGATCCATGAAGGCATCATAGCCTCCAAACATACCCTGCTTGCTTGGTACAAAGTGCAATCCGTAAGTATCAAACAGAGTCCTTATCAGACAAGAAAAGACTTAGCTGATGTAGTGCTCTATACTGCTGCTGGAGATCTGAGGATTCCCTATATAGAATTGAAACAGGCGGAAAGTTTGCGGGACTTTGTCCTTTATCAAGTCGAGACTACGGATAGAGACTGGATGTAATCAAAGTAGACGCATTACAATCGACTGATCAAAATCGCCTCCAGTAGTCGGTATTTGTTTGTTTTGGGTCAGGACTTGCACGTTGAGCTTGACGTAGTCAAAAGCTTCCTGAATGGTGATTAGGTTGTCCTGATTTTTATTGGCGTAGCCTTTTTCGATTCCCTCTAGCAGATAGTGAGTAAAATAACTCAAGCCGACGGCTGGGTTCTCTAAAGAAGATTGAGAGATATCACTGGAGAGCAGCATACTAATCCCACTGTTGACATAGCCTTGTTTGAGGTCAGTGAAGATGCCAAAGTAGGTAGCGACTTCACTTCCACCAGCATGGCAGGCGTCTACGATCAAGAGGGTTTGCGTAGAGCGAGATAATTTCAGAATTGATTTTACGGCTTGGTGGCTGACTAAATTGGCACCGTCTGCAAGCCGAAAATCAGCCGAGGCAAGGCCTTCAGGCGCACCATGTCCAGAAAAGTAGAAGATTATTCTGTCATCCGGCCCTGCCGAACGCGCAACTTTTTGCAATGCGCTGATGATATTGGCTTGGGTAGCCTGATGATTGACCAGAAGGGTCAGATGGGCATCATCCAATTTGGGGAAGCCATGATTACGCAACCACTTTTCGACGGCGAAGGCGTCTTTATCAGCCACATTGAGGTCTAGGCGGTCATCTATATAGTCTGAAATCCCGACCACCACGGCATAGGTTTCGCCTTTTAGGTATTTGGGATGCACGAGGCTGACTTGAGTAAAAACAGGGATTGAGAAGTAAAGGAGCAAGCTTAGAAAGGCGATAAATCGAAGCATATAATTAATTTACGCAAAAGCTGGCATAATATTCTTATAAACCCTGCCCAGATATTTGGCGTATTAACTAAAAGAATTTTATATTTGCACTCGCTTTCAGCAAATTTGAAAGCAATATCCAAGGCGCGGTAGCTCAGAAGGTTAGAGCGCAGGATTCATAACCCTGAGGTCGGG
>CAZHOC010000356.1:0-6071 GCA_964534295.1 uncultured Bacteroidia bacterium
CGCAAGGCCTCGGATTTGCTTTTGCCGTCCTTGAGTGCCGCATAAAAGTTTGTCATCAGCTGCTGTGTTTCCTGGTCTGGTACTTGCCACAAACTCATCACCACCGAAGGACAGCCCGCATAATGAAAAGCCTTGGCTAGACTCATCACCCCTTCACCTTGCTGCAATTTGCCATAACCAGTATTGCAAGCGCTTAAGACTACGAGTTCCGCGTCTAGCGGTAAAGCAAATAACTCCGCTGCGTAGAGATAACGCCCGAGGCTATCGTTGGGAGTGTCCGCAAAGATCAACTTGGACAAAAGCGGTGATTCAGGCAGGACCGAAGCATGCATGGCCAAGTGAAGGAGTTTATAATCGGGGGCAATCTCTACAAATCGCTCTTTACTCGCTTCCTGACCTAGCAATATTCTGCCGCCAAAAAACTGACTGATGGCCTCTGCTTCATTGCGAGCACCTTCTAGATCATAAAGCCCCTCTCTTACCAAATAACTAAGCTGCTTAGACACCAGCGTATCCATGTTACTAAGCACTTTTTCTTGATAATTAGGCGCAAAAACCGCTAAGGGTTGGTCCTCCATGCTAAATGAAGGGCTTATGCCATGTTGCTCGATACAAAGTCCCGCCGAATAGGCATAGGAGAGCGGATATTTGCGCAGGAGGTAGGGGCGCTCTTGGGCCAAACGCGTATCCGAAGGCTGGGTCCAAAGCACCTCAAAAGGGATCAAAGCCAAAATATCGTCAGGGATCAAATAGACCATATCATACTGCTCCTCTTCTAGGAGTGGTTCCAATATTCTTTTATACAGCTCATAAGAACCTCCGTGAACTAAGGATGCCGGATCGGTATCATTGACTCTGGAATGAGCAAAAAGCTGTTCTCTAAACTGTAAGATGGAATCTTCTAATGCCTCGGAAAAGGCAATTTGATGAATTGCAATATCTCGCCGACTAAAACTAAACGCATACAAAACTGAGTCCGCTCGGGTGTAGACAATGCCTCTTTCATTAGAGCCGAGCATCGCTTGAAAATCTTGTAGCAGGACCGGATTTTGATGCAGTAGCTGATAGTAACGTGGATATTCATCCTGTATTTGCTGGGTCAAGGATTCATATTCTCCCTGCAACTGCTTGAGTTCTTTCTCCCACTTCTGAAACTGGTGATCGGGGAGATTGGGATTGAGCTTGGCGTTGAAAAAGGAGATTTTGGCTTTGAGGCCGGCTTCTCGCCGAATCAGGGTATCAGGCACCCCACTGAAACTCAATTGCGACTGGCGCTTGATGTATTTGTAGAGGCTGAAGGCTTTGTTTTGTTCACTAGCGGCAAAGGCAAGTTGTAGGGCTTCCTGCTTCGCAGAACGCTCATACTCGGCCACGTAGGCGCGCAACAATCCTTTATAGATCCAACTGCGCTGCTCCGCCATTTGATGAGAGTATTGTACTTCGTCACGATGGTAGGGATCGTACCATCGATCCAATTGCTCGAAGGCTAGGCGCACGATCTTAAGATGACTATCGCTTGGATATTGTTGGTACATGAGCCAAAAGCGATCGGCCATGCGTAGAGAGGCCTTGATGGTATTGCCATCTGGGAATACCTGAATTTCTTTTTGCAAAAGGCTTTCGAGGGGCAGGTTCTCATCTGTCTTGACCAAAAACTGGGCCATTTTCTTGGCGTTATCCCAAAAAGCGGTGGTATCACCCTCTTCAAAAGCGATGTCTAAACGCTCAAAATGACCATAATAGCGCCGCGTTGGATAAAGCGAATCATAAATCGGGAAGGCATAATCGATACAAACTTTGGCTGTATCGTAGCGACCTAAAGTCTTAAATAGCTGGGCCATACTTATATGAAAGTCAGCCATATTGACATAATGGAAGCTTTGTTTGTATTCAATTGCCCGATATATATCGACCGCTTGCTGGATCATAGCGATCCCTGCTTCTGTTTGGTCTTTTTCGTCATGTAGATATTTACCCTTGATATGATAAAAAGAGGCCTGATTGAGCACATTTGGGTTGTCACGGATACTCGCTAGACTATCTGCCTTTTCAAACCAAAGGAGAGATTGGGTCCTAAAGCCCATCTGCTTGTAAAGTCGACTAAGCTCGCGATAATAAGCGAGTAAGCTAGAAGGCTTGTCTTTGTAGACGATGGTGGCAGAACCTACCGCTTCTTCATAATACAGCAATCCTTTAGATTGTTGGCCTTTGGTCCAATATAGGCGACCCAACAAACGGCTAGCGGTAATACCTCGCCGACTTTGTACCCCAAAATTGCGGATCCAAAGGCGATAAGCTTCTTTGGCGTGAGGTTCGGCCTCATCTAGGAGGCCTAAAGTCATATATATACTGGCGATTCGATTTTCGGTGAGCGGGATATCATCGGTGCTATCGCCAATGGTGGATCGATATAAATCTATGCATTGCTCATAGTGGTAGATCGCACTATCAAATGTAAAGGATACATCATGAAAATAGCCCAATTCATATTGTAGATCTATGGTCAAGCGTTCGGCAGGGCCGATACTTTGCCGATATGCGCTCAAACTCTGTTGGGAATAGACGATGCCTGAATCCAGCTCTCCCATCTCCATAAAGACATGGGCTTTGGAGCGGAGAATATTGGCTCTTTCTTCTAAGGGGTATTCTGCGGTCTTTGCGCTGAGGGCCTCGGCCTCACTACATAATGCCAGGGCTTGGGCGTAGTTGCCCGCCATGTACAGCTCGTTGGTTTGCTCCATCAAAGATTTGATTTGAGCAACGGCCGGTGTCTGAGCCCAAAGCGGACTCAAAGGCAAAAGAAGGAGAACAAGGAGTAAGAATAATGATGTACGCAAAGGCCTTTTTAGACTTGTCTATATAAAATTACGAAAAAGCAGCGGTTAAAGTGTGCTGGGATTTATTGATTGGAAAATAATTGCTGTTGAAATTTCGATTTTACAGAAAACAAATTTATGCTTCCGGAAATAAATTTCGCCCATTAGAGGCTAATAAGCTCGTTAGTAAGGATTTGCCTAAAATTGAAACGCTAAAGTCCTTGATTAAAATGCTCAGTTTTTGTAATATGAATAAGAGGCAATCGTTTTAACACTGAAAGGAATGCACTCTTTTAATGCAGTTTTTCGTTTTTAATTACTACACTCCAACCAAACCTATAAACCATAGAAATTATGATCACTGCAGTAATAACTGTTTCAGTTCTTGTCTTGGTCCTTGTTGCTTTGTTCGTTGTACCACGTGTTTTTCCGGACAAAGAAACCAAAGCCGCTGCCAAAAGAGAGGCAGCTGCCAAACAGAAGTCGGCTAGTGCTTAGGCACTATTGAAAAGATAAAAGCGGAGTCAGCGATGGTTGGCTCCGTTTTTTTTGTACCTGCTGCGCAGAACGCTTGTCGCAAGGCTGCGGCATACATGCTCGTACCTACAATTCCTTATTTTCCTTTCGAACGAGTCCCACCGGGACGAGGAGAAATCTCCTTGGCTACCAAACGTATTTACAATTGTTTGAAAGGAGATTTCTCGTCGGCCCGTTACTCGGGCCTCTGTCGAAATAAAGAAGAGGACTTGGTAGCTGCGCGCATGTATGCCGCAGCCGAAGGATAAGCGTTCCGCGCAGCGGTGCCAAAACAAAAAAAAGGCCGCGAAAAATCACGGCCTCACTTAGTAAATAGGTATACGAATCAAATTAATTGCCTGGGCCAGAACCGCTGCCACCACTGGCGCGGCTAGACTCATCTTGTAAGCCGGTCTTACGACGGCGAGAAGCTTTTACTTTTTGGTTACCAAAGTTGTAGGTCAGGTTGACTCTAAATTGACGACTCTCCCATCCCCCGCTCGCATCAAAGTAAAGACCGCCAAACTCCTGGGTACCTTGCCACTGCATGCTGTAAAAGAGGTCGCTGACAGACACCTTGACCACGGCACGATTGTCAAACAAACGCATCTGTGCGCCAGCATTGACGGCCCAAAACTCACGGGTGAGATAGTTGGCGCCCCAAATCGAAGGAGAGTTATAAAATCCACTCAACTCCAAGGAGATGCCTTTGGGCAAAGTGAAAGTATGCTGCTGGTACACATTGAAGGTGGTACGATTGATGTTGATCTCTTTACCTGTTTCGCCTTCTTGGTTGAAATCTCCACTGTTTTGGGTATTGTTGACACTCAAGTTGGTATAGGAGCTCCACCATTTGGTAATCGGTAGTGGCGCGCTGATGTTGGCGCTAATCACCTGACGAGTAGAGAGGTTTTCTTGTGTCAAGAATGAGGCTTGGCCGTTGAGCGTATCCGTAATCTGGGTGAAGAAATCATCCGTCAAGCTGTAAGATACACTAGCACTGTAACGGTACTGGTAGGTATAGGTAAACTGAACGTTGTTAGTAAACTGGGGGCGTAGAAATGGATTCCCACGGTTGAAAGTCAACTGATCCAACTGATTGATAAATGGATTGAGATCCTGGTAACGCGGACGGTCGATACGGCGGCTAAAGTTTAGACGATAGCTATGCTTTTGACCGGGTGTGTAAGTAATGCCTGCTGTTGGAAATAAGTTGATATACTGACGATCTACCGAATCCAAACCTGTGTTTTGAGTGCTAAAAAGCGTACCCAAGGTACGAGTTTGTTCGGCGCGGAGCCCTAGTTGTAGGTTCCACTTCTCAATCTGACGTGAGTAAGTCGCGTAGGCAGCATTGATGTTTTCTTCGTAGACAAATTGATTGCTGCGATTGAGGTTGAGGGTATCCATGCCATCAACTTGGTCAAAGAAGTTGAAGGTATTGTCCGTCTCAATGAAGGCGATTTTGATTCCTGCGCTTAGCTTACCACCTGCAAGATTGCGCTCGTGATCTGCCTTGAAGGTATAGATGTCGATATCAGTCGGCGCGACCGTACGAAAGATGTTGCGATCGAGGGTATCGTTCCCCGCAGGGGAAATGAAATAATTGGGCTGAAAACTCTCGCTATCAAAACGAAACTGTCCATAATCCGCGTCTAGATTCCAAGTACTACCATCATCCCTTTTGAAACCATAATTGAGGTTGAAGTTGAGGTTTTGGTTGTTGCGGGTGTCGTTGTTGAGACCCACTAGCTGAGAGATAGCTTCGCCGGTTGGATTGTCGGAGATCGCGGTAATACTCTCGATATCGGTATCATTATTAGAAACAAAACCGTTGATCATGATCCCGATGGTGCTTTTCTTATTCAGAAAGACATCAGCGCCTAGTTTCACATTATGATTGACAGCATCATTGAAGCGATCAGAATGCTGATCATAATTGGTGTTGCTCTGGATGCGGAAAAAGTCAGTAAAGCTGTAGGTGCGACCTTGGAAACCACTGTAGTTACCAAATACATTGACGTGCTTGCTGCGGTTGTTAAAATTGACCGAGCCATTGTATTTGCTAAAGCGGCCGATGGCGTAGCCTAGGCTAACGCTACCGTTGGTGCCAAGGCTTTGATCTTTTTTGAGTTTGATATTGATGATACCGGCATTGCCTTCGGCATCAAAACGAGCCGATGGATTGGTGATGATCTCAATAGATTCGATCTGGTCAGACTGCATGCCTTTGAGCATGGCGGCTAGGTCAGCGACTGATAATGGAGAAGGTTTGCCATCGATATAGATACGGACACCGCTTTTGCCCATCAAGATGATATTGTCATTGTTGTCGACGATCACGCCGGGAGCCTTACGGAGGAGTTCATAAGCGTTTTCTCCAATCGCATTCGCGGTTCCCGCAACGTTAAAGACGGTCTTATCTGGCTGTACTTCGACCATCGCTTTGTTGGCGGTGATTTGCACCGCGTCAAGATCGGCTTCTGGCTCACGCATTTGGATATCCTCAATATCGAGGATTTGGCCTGCGACGAGTGAGATACTTTCACTTTCGTAAGTGGCTAGGCCAGCAAACTGCACTTGTAAGAAGTATTCTCCCGCAGCCAAGGGCGCGAGGATATATTTGCCTTGCTCGGTTGTAAAACCTGTCTTAGCGACAGAAGAGTCGCTATTTGCGTACGCTATCACGGTAGCAAAAGCTACTGGATTACCTGTCGGGTCAGCTACGCGGCCTTGGAT
>CAZHOC010000357.1:0-6071 GCA_964534295.1 uncultured Bacteroidia bacterium
TTTTGGGTCGGTCTGGCCATGGGGATACTTACCAAAGGTCCTTCCATCATATTGACTGCGGGTATGGCCTGCCTGTTGGTTCTGATCCTTCATCCCGCTCGAAGAAAAATTTGGCGACTGCATCCTTGGTTTGGTTTGCCGCTTGCTCTACTACCGCTCTTTCTGTGGGGCTACATCGCTTGGCAAAGGGACGATGGGCAGATGATCAACTGGATGCTGGATTGGTATATCTTCAAGCGTACAGGTGGCACTGTGCTCGGTCAATCAGGCCCTCCCGGCTATTATTTGGGGACGATTTTGGTGGCCTTTTTGCCCTTCGTGCAACGCTTAGTTCCGGCCCTTGGAGGATTGATTACAGGCGTTCGCCGTAGGCAGGCAGAAGACCTCTTTCTCCTCGCTTGGCTAGGGGGTAGCTGGTTGCTATGGGAGCTAATCCCCTCAAAGCTACCTGCTTATGCGATTGGGGCCTATCCGGTCTTAGCCTTATTGGTCGCTCGACAGTTTGAAGTACCTGTCAAAGGTCTGCTAGGCCATAAAATCGGTTTTGGGATCCAAGCGGTCTTAAGTTCAGCAGTAGTGGTCGGTCTGATTGGAGGTAGCTATTACCTTTGGGGATGGATGGGGATTATCGTACCTATCCTATTAGCGATACTGATTTTAGGCGCTTTGCTCGGGCATAGATTTATAAAAGCCTCTCTTTTGAGTAATGAATCCCAAAAAGCATGGGTGCCCATTATCGGCGGTTTTGGCTTTATGCTCATCCTTTGGCTGGGCTTAATGCCCGGTGTGAGTGCGTTGCGCGAAGCGCCTATCAAAATACAAGCTTATCTCCAAAATGCAGCCCCTGCCAATAGCACCATCGTGCTCGCAAATGTCCAGGGCAGACCGCCTAGCTTGCCCTATTACTTAGGAGAAACCTACAATAGCTTCCTTGAGCAAAGAGACCCTGCCACACTATTAGGGCTTTACGTCAGTAAAAGACCTATGGCCTTGATTCTCAACAAGGACCAATACCAATATCTACAGCAACAACAGCCCGATCTGCCTGAAGCTGCTGTGTTTCCGCTCTTTAGTTCGGATCGGATCGAGGGCAATGCTTACTATGTGGTCGTTAACGATGCTGCGAGAACAGCCAATCGTAAATAAAGGGGGAATCTGCATAGGCCGGGAAAGCCGGAGCCCAACTGCCATGTCCCACGCCAGGAAATTCGGTATAATGAGGTTTACCACCTGCTTTTTTTATCTCCTCTATCAACTCTCGGCTCATACTGGCAGGGACCACCTTGTCATCAGATCCATGTAAGGCCCAGATCGGAATATTGACATAGCGTTCGGCATCTGCCGGATAACCACCCCCACAAACAGGGATGCCCGCGGCAAAATATTTGGGGAAGCGGCGCAAAAAATCCCAAGTACCAAAGCCTCCCATAGAAAGGCCGGCGACATAAATACGATTGGGGTCGATAGGGTACTTTTGCTGAGCCTCTTCGAGCAAAGCCATGATGAGCCGCATTTCGGCATTGAGGGTGTCAGAAGGCGTAAACTTGCCCCATGCCTTATCAAAGGTCCCACTGGGCCAATAGCTATTCTTGGGACATTGAGGAGCAATCACAAAGGTCGGATGCGCTTCCTGTAGCTTAGGATCGCTAAATCTTGGCGTTACATGCACCAGTTGGGCCGTGTTGTCATCACCACGCTCACCAGCACCATGAAGGAACAAAACCAGCGGGTATAATTGCCCTTCTTTTGTTTCTGGTTGCAGGAATCGATAAAGCAGTTTTGCTTCCGAAGCCTCCTCCTGGAAGCTCATTTTTTGATAGGCATCGTCTTCTTGGGCAGACATATTGGGGAGGACAAAACAAATAGCGAGGATAAATAGTAATCTTTTCATGTGATAACAAATCATTTCAGGCCAAAATGCGTTTGTAAATGTAGCTTGGCAGACCGAACTTTGTATGTCGGAAATTATGCCGGCTGTCTTAGAAATATATGAAACACCTGCGCAACTTTTGCATTATTGCTCATATTGATCACGGGAAAAGTACCCTAGCGGATCGAATGCTCGAAGCTACTCAAACGCTTTCGGAGCGAGAGATGACGAACCAAGTCCTTGATAGTATGGATTTGGAGCGGGAGAAGGGGATTACGATCAAGAGCCACGCCATCCAGATGTATTATGAAAAGGATGGACAAACATATACACTAAATCTTATTGATACTCCCGGGCACGTTGACTTCTCCTATGAGGTTTCTCGAGCCATCACTGCCTGTGAAGGGGCTTTGTTGATTGTCGATGCTGCCCAAGGGATTGAGGCTCAGACAATTTCAAACCTTTACTTGGCTTTAGAACACGATCTGGAAATCATCCCAGTTATCAATAAGATCGACCTTCCCTCCGCTCGTGTTGAAGAAGTTGCGGAAGAAATAATTGATTTGATCGGCTGTAGCCGTGATGAGATTGTCTTGGCCAGTGCGAAAAACGGGATTGGTATCACTGATATCATGGATCGTATTGTCGACGTCGTACCTCCTCCTACGGGTAATCCTGACGCGCCCTTAAAGGCTCTAGTCTTTGATTCTGTTTTTAACCCCTATCGGGGAACGATTGTCTATTTCCGCATCTTTGACGGGAAAATCACTAAAAGGGATTGGATCAAGATGATGGCGACAGAAGGCGAATACGAAGTAGGAGAAGTGGGCGTGCTGCGTTTGGAGCAGTTTCCGATGAAAAGTATCGAGACTGGCAGCGTAGGCTATATGGTAGCTGGTATCAAAGAAGTAAAGGAAGTAAAGGTAGGGGATACTATTACTTTGAAAGAAAATCCTGCCGCTGAGGCGGTGGAAGGTTTTCAAGAAGTAAAACCAATGGTATTTGCCGGTATTTACCCCGTCATTACTGAAGAATTTGAAAACCTGCGCGACTCTCTCGAGAAACTCCAGCTCAACGATGCGTCGCTCGTTTTCCAAGCCGAAACTTCTGCCGCTCTAGGCTATGGATTTAGAGCAGGTTTCTTGGGTATGCTCCACATGGAAATTATTCAGGAGCGTTTGGAGCGTGAGTTCAACATGACTGTAATTACTACTGTACCCAATGTTGGTTTCAAAGCGATGCTGACAGACGATACAGAAGTGCCCATCAATAGTCCTTCCGAGCTACCAGTAGCCACCAGGATTAAAGATTTATATGAGCCCTTTATTCGCGCCCAGATCATTACTAAGGTCGATTTTATTGGCCGTGTGATGGAGCTTTGCATCGAGAAGCGCGGTAATTTTATCAACCAAGTTTATCTCACCACCGACCGTGTCGAACTCACTTTCGAATTGCCTTTGGCTGAGGTAGTATTTGACTTTTTTGATAAGCTCAAGACCATTTCTCGAGGATATGCTTCCTTTGACTATGAGCTTATTGGTTTCCAAGCCTCAAAACTGGTGAAACTGGATATCATGCTCAATGGCGATGTTGTGGATGCCTTAAGTGCGCTGATCCACCGCGACAAGGCCTATGAGTGGGGTAAGAAGATTTGTCAAAAGCTCAAGGAGCTTATTCCACGTCAGCAGTATGAAGTAGCTATACAGGCGGCTATCGGTACCAAGGTCATAGCCAGGGAGACCGTTAAAGCAATGCGTAAGGATGTAACCGCAAAATGTTACGGTGGTGATATTACGCGTAAGCGTAAGCTGCTCGAAAAGCAAAAAGCGGGTAAAAAGCGCATGCGACAAGTCGGTAGCATCGAGGTGCCACAGAGCGCCTTCCACGCCGTTTTAAAGCTTGACTAAGCCGTTTCCTCTACCAAATAGGCAAAGTTTTCACGGCCGACTACTCGTACGTGAGTGCCCCTACGTATAAATACGTAGTGTCTGCTGCGAGCTTCATAACGGCGACCAGCCACTTCAACGTAGCCGTATACACTTAAGTCAGTCAAGGCTGTTCCCTTTTTGTGTAATAAGGACTTTCGTTTTCGGTCATCAGCAACCAAAGCGTCAGTCGCCCTCCGTTTTCGACGGAAATGACTTTGCAGTCTTTTCAGACTTTTAAGCAAGAACATCATGTTTTTGGCTTAGAGAGATTAAAAAAATCTGTACAAGCATAAACGCTGGGAAACATCAGATAATCAGATGTTTCAGGTTCAATGGTCGGGGCCGCCTAAGGGCGGATTTGCTTGCTCTCTCCCACAATGTTAAGACGGAAATAGGATAGAAAGGTTGGAATGAATATTTGCCAATCCCTAGTTAGAGCATGGATTAGTAGAAGGCTTGGTTGCGCAAAAGGGTTTTCTAATATCAAGCAATTGAGGGCAAATTTAAAGCTTGCCTGGCAAGAAGTCATCGCTAGGATAGACCTTAAAGACCATTATGGAGGACTTTTGTCAAGATAATTGAGTTGCTCATGGCCATAAGTCTGCTTAGTTTCAATGATAAATTGGCCTCAGGCTCTGATGCCAAGCCTAAGTAAATAGAATCACCCATCTTAGATAGGATATTAAGATAGAACCAAACAACAATGACTTTTACTCGTGAGCAATTATTGGAGGTGAAAACTAGGGATGAGCTAATAGCGATTGCCAAAAAAAACTCTATCCCCATCAAAAAGGTCTTAAAGAAGATTAAATATGAGGTGGAATTATCCAAGCTCCAATCAGAATTTGTAGATCTGCAAAAGTGGATTGCTGAGAATAAAATGAGGGTTGCCATCATTTTTGAAGGTCGTGACGCCGCTGGCAAAGGTGGTTCTATTAAGAGATTTAAAGAACATCTCAATCCTCGAACCTCAAGAGTGGTGGCCTTGACTAAGCCTACCGAAGTAGAAAGGGGGCAATGGTATTTTCGCCGTTATATCAATGTGCTGCCCAATCCAGGTGAAATCGTATTCTTTGATAGAAGTTGGTACAATCGTGCTGTAGTAGAACCTGTGATGGGCTTCTGCTCCAAGAAGCAGTATGATAAATTTATGGTCCAAGTCCCTGAATTTGAACACTTGCTTTATGAAGACAATCTAAAGATCATCAAGTTTTGGTTTTCGATATCCAAAGAGGAGCAGAAAAAGCGTTTTGACTCTCGTTTAAACAATCCACTGAAGCGATGGAAGTTTAGTCCGGTGGATATGAAAGGACAAGAGCTTTGGGATGATTACACTTACTACAAAGAACAGATGTTCAGTAAGACCCATACCAATTTTAGCCCTTGGATCATCGTCAAAACCAATAATAAAAAAGCGGCTAGGCTAGAAAGTATGCGCTATGTCCTTTCCCAGTTTGATTATAAGGGTAAAGGAAAGTCTGAAATCTCCCTTTTTCCTGATCCCAACGTGATCATGAGGTACCATAGAAGTGTTGTCCAAATCGATATCTAAGAGAATTATGAGTGAAATAAAATTGACCGAAGAAGATATTGCTTTACTCAATTCTAGTGTGGGCCTGCATTCGCTTCTTAAGAATAAAAGAATCAACCTTAGCAAGGCACTGGAAGAGGTGCGTTACCTCGCAGAGTTGAAAAAACGACAAGAGGAGCTAATTAAACTACAAAACTGGGTCATCCAAAATGATAAAAGGGTGGTCATAATCTTCGAAGGAAGAGATGCTGCCGGTAAAGGTGGTGCCATTAGGCGTATTACTGAATATATCAATCCTCGCCACTATCGCATTGTAGCCTTAGACGTGCCAACAGAGGATGAGCAGAAACAATGGTTTTTCCAGCGTTATGTAAATCAATTGCCTAAGCCTGGTGAGATCGTCTTTTTTGATAGAAGTTGGTACAACAGAGCAGTAGTGGAACCCGTCAATGGATTTTGCACAGATGAAGAGTACCATACCTTCATGTCGCATGTCAATGATTTCGAGAAAATGCTGATCCAATCAGGATGCCACTTAATGAAATTCTACTTTTCTATCAATAAAGCCGAGCAGGCAAAACGCTTTAATGAGATTAAAAACAATCCGATGAAGCGTTGGAAGATGACTAAAGTAGATGAGCGAGCGCAGGAGCTATGGGACGACTATACCGTCTACAAAAAGCAGATGTTCAAGCTTACGAACACTGATCTGGCTCCTTGGATCGTGATAAATGCGAATAAA
>CAZHOC010000358.1:0-6066 GCA_964534295.1 uncultured Bacteroidia bacterium
TCCGACGCATTCTCACAGGACTCCCTATCCTTCTGTTATGCCTCACTGCTCATGCTACTGTCTACACTTTTACGGTAGTAGAAGATCATCTTTTTGAAAACCCAGCAAACTGGTATCCTTCTTTTCCTGGCACTACGATAGCTCCCTTTGATCATTGGGTGATTGAGGGGGAGATGTATGTCTCTGCTGCGGTAATCAGAGTAGAAGGAAACCTGCAGATTGGTATGCAAGGTGCCTTAATCGGTACGGACTATCATGAGCGCATAGAGGTCGCCCTAGGAGGGATAGTCGACAATGGAGGGAAGGCTTTAGTAAAGCAGATTGAACTTGAAGGTAATTTATTTAATCGCCGCTCGTGCAGATTTTCTGCGGATAAATTATTAGCTAGGCCTACTGCCTTAACCCAAAATTACGGCAATCTTGAAGTGGAGGAGCAATTTCACAATGAAGGCCGCTTTGACAATTACTTCAGTTGCATGGTGATGGGAGATTTCCGCAATCTGGCGGTTTTTAATCAAATCCGTAAGGCTCGCCTTGAGGTATCGGGTGAGATCTTCTTTCAGCCGGGTTGTGTGCTGACGCAATCAGCCGAGAGTGAAATCTATGTAGGGCGGGAGGAGAAAGTGGCGATACACGAACAGCTAGCTGCTATTTTTAAATAGATTTTTTTTGACGATTGATTCTAATATCCGGGGCCTAGCTCCGGATATTTTTTTGTCTCAGCCTTGGGACGCTTATGTGTTTTTTTACTCCCGATAGCTATGCGGGAGCGCAGAACGCTTATCTCTACAGCCAAAAACTGGTAAAACCATCTTCCTCATAGCGTCGATACATAAGGAGCAATTTGCTCAAGGAGCGAGGATATTTTACTCCCGCTCTGCGGGGATCCCCTATTTTTTCGAAGATTTCTTCGGCTCCCATACTATTGCTGAGGTGCAACTGCTTGGGGCCAAGATAGCGGATGAGTTCACGGAGGCATTGTCCTAAGCGGCGGGAGCTGCCTTGGATGCGAGGCAATATCTTTTGCAGGATTTGATAATCCATGCCTTCATTAGCGGTGAGCAGCTCGCTGATTTCATGGCGATTGAGCATGTAGAAGGCAATTTCATCGCGTATGCGATAGCCAAATTGGAGGTCGGCTGACTGGAGGATGGTGTTGAGTTCCATCAAAACCAGCATGCAAGGGCGTAATCTCTGGCGTTCTCTGGAGGAGATATCCTTGACATGGAGAAAACGCGCTCGGAGCAGATCATTATAAACGTTCGCCAAAGGCGGTACCTCCTCACTCTCTGGTGGCCAATCTAACTGGATCTCATTCATCTCAATTGCATTGGCACGATCCAGCACCTTGCGGCTAAAAGGATGGGTGGTTTCATCCATATTGACCGTACCTATGAGATAGAGATTGTCCGGGATGCGGGCTTCGCCCAATACAGGGTGGCGTTCGCGAACAGCGTTACTCAATAAGGGCTCGGAGATAATCTGACCATCTTGCCATTGGCGACTTTCTAGTAAACTCAGAAAGCTGCTAAAGTAATACTCCACTCTAGCTAGATTCATCTCGTCCAGAATCACAAAATAAGGCGAACTAGGGTCTGCCTGAGCTTCGAGAATTACCTCCAACAAGCTTTGGCGGCGGAACTTACCTTCCACATCTTCATAGCCCAATAAATCACTATCATCCGTCCAGTCTGGTCTGACAGGAATGAGTCGTACCTTGTCCCCATGACCTAGAGATTGGGCCAATAAGCGGGGTAGTTGAGATTTGCCAGTGCCGGAAATGCCCGCTAAAATTACGAATGGTTTGGTTTGGAGGGACAAGAAAAAGTTGGCCACTTCTTGTTTGGCATAGTAAAATCCTTGACCACTGATGTATTCGTGGATATGCCCTAAGACGGTGCGCGTATGGTGTTGAGTAGCGAGCATCGGCCTAAAATATGGATTTTTACTGCAAATCAACACTATATACGCCTACTTGCTCTGCTTTGCCTTTGAGTTCAATCTCTCCGATGGGGGCAATGCTAAAGCCTTGCTCGCTAAGCAGCATCTCTTGTAGAGGCTCTGAAATCAGCAGCTGTTTGCCATAGATATTGCATTGACCTTGGATGCGGGCAGCGGTATTGAGGACATCTCCATGATATTCGATTTCTCTTCTTTCTTCGCCTACCTCGGCAACGGTTATCCTGCCCACGTTTAGACCTGCCTTAAACTCTGGAAGGAGACCGTATTCATTTTCGTAATAGGCTCGTTTCTCTGCTAGTAATTGGTTGTAGGCGAAATAAACCCTTAGGCAGTTTTCATTGCGCAGTCCGGCTTCTACATCCCAACTCATGATGGCCTCATCGCCAACATATTTGTAAATCTGGGCTTCGTAAGGGATCAATAGGCTATTGAGATCGAAAAAACAATCTTGGAGCAGACGGGAGTAGCGGATATGGCCAAGCTTCTCTGCATGGGTAGTGGAGGCCTTCAAATCAAGAAACATGACGATACGGTCATCTTCTTGGGGATTATGGTAGCGTCCCATCAATAAGCCTTGCATTACACCCGGGCCAAATTTATAGCTTACTTGCCTGAAGAAGCTGAAAAGGGCGCTCAGGACGAGGAGATAGATGACTAAGCCCAGAAAGGGTAAACTTCGCATATAAGCGAGGTTGTAGGCAAAGGATTCGGCCCAGTCCATGCCCCCAAAAAGTACCCCTGAAAGAGTCGTAACGGGTATGAAGACCAAGAAAATGATGAACAGATCTGCTAGAGTCTCCGTGAGGATTAAAAAGCGAAAGGAGCGTCTTCTCGCCTGCTGATGTAGCAAAGAATGATGAAATACTGTCAAGAGAACGCCTCCAACGGCTCCGCCGATGGTAGCTGTAATCGCATCGCCGATGAGCTCTGACATCGGATATCCCTCTGCCTCCCAAAATCGAACCATGCTGTAGACATTGACCCCAATGATAAAGAAGGCCATGGTCCATAATACCTCTTGCAATCGCCGCTGTGAACGATATGATAGCGCCATGAAGGCAATTTACAGAAATACTGGAAAGTCTAGTTAGCGTTGAAGAGCCAATCGATACCGACTCTCGCACCTATTTGCCAATTCCTATCGTCTGGATGAGTCGGCATATAATGTAGCCCCCAACCCATTTCTACTATCAGGCCTTTCCAGAGTCTAAAATTGATGCCGGCAATGGCACTCATGTCTACGAAACTGGCAGTAGCTAAAGGGGCGGGGACCTCATTGAAATCTTGGCCTTGCTCCGCAGAATTGGTACTGCGATTATAATTTAATTCACCAAAGTAGTTGAGACGGATAAAGAAGTCATCGCTACCTGCTTGGCGACTGCCCCAATAGTAACGGATAAATGCCCCGTAACCATAATAGTTTTCGACAGGCGCGAGATGAGTCCAGGCCCATTCGTACTCAGCCTGTACCCCTAGTGCTAAATTTTTGACAGGAACGAAGGCTAGGCGTGGCCTCACGCGATAATTATGAAAGGCGAAACGTTCTCCGGTATCTGGATTTTGCCCTGCGCCTCCTTGGCCGCCTGTTTCAAAGCCTAAGAAGAAACTTTTGGCGGGAATGGGAGCATCATGTCTGATTTTGAGAAGCTGTGCATGACTTAGGTTGAGACCAAAGCTGAGGCAAAATGTAAGGAAGATGATTCGCATGGTTCTGAGTGTTTATGCGAATTAGGAGAATTAATCAGGAAGATAATAGGCAGAAATCTAGTTACTCATCTATTCGAGCCTGCACCACGATGGCCATAGAGAGCACAAAGAGAATATTGGTGGGCCACTGGGTCAAAATCTGGTGTGGGTAGTGGGCCAATATTAGCACCAGTAGCACTGTCAAAAAGCTACGGGTATAGATTTTAGCGTTCCCCGCAGGGAGACGAAAATAAGTCCGCACCCCAAGCCATAAGGCAGTCAGGATCATCAGCAGGCAGAGTGCTAGCCCAACCCAACCCATTTCCACGGCAGTTTGTATATAACCTGAACGCGTCAAAAAGGCGGAAAAACGGCTATGGGGGGCATATCGCTCCCCAATTTCTCCGGTTGTTCCCAGGCCCGATCCCATAGCATGTTTTTGGATATGAGATTGGAGATAGCTGAGGTTCTCCATCTGAATCTGGTAGTTAAGAGATTCTTCTGGGTGAAAAGCTTTCTGGAAATTACGGATGCTCGGATTTTGAATGGGGACGATAATAAAGGTAGCCAATAAGACTGTCATGAGCCCCGCAGCTATCATCAGTCGCTTGTCCATACTAAGGAGGGCGAAGAAGATAAAACCAGCCGGAAGGATGACAAAAGCGGTCCTTGTATGACTCAACACCATAGCGACGAACATGATGACCATCGCAAAAATGATCAAGCCTTTGTGCCAGAATTTCAATCGGGTATCCGCCAAGACACCCCCACTCAACAAAATGGTAGCAGCTAAGAGTATCCCAAAAGTGGTGGGATCAAAAAATATAGAAAAGACTCTCGGACCGCCCCAGGTGTAAAAATCCAAGAAGCGGTCTTTATGCTCTAATAACCAATTTAATTCATAACTAGGAAGGTCTCCCACTGCTTGGACAAAGCCATAAAGACTACAAATAGTAACCAAACAGATCCAGAAGAAGGTGAAGAATCGAAGGTCTTCAAACTTTTGCCAGGCAAATAAGGCCGCGAAGAAGAGGAGTAAGATCAAGCCACTCTCCCTAATTGCCTGTACCCAAGCCATACCATTTGGTGCGAGAGGATTGAAGAGTTGTAGGCCTTGATACCCCAGAAATATGATTAATACAGCACTCAGGCCATTGCGTAGGAAGGCCCAATCTCGTTCTCGGCTTTGCCGAACGAGTATCCCAAATAACATGACTAGAATGGTCGCATCGAGATAGCTATCTAGTGGTAATGTAGGAACAAAGCGTTCAAAAGATGCCACTGCAAAAGCTCCAAGGGTCATTACATACATGCCAAAGCGTGCACTCAACATCGCTCCTAACATAGCGGGTAGGAGGATGACATTGAGCAGGATCAGCCAAGCAATGCGGGTTTCAGAACTGACAATGGTGTAGGAAAGAGCCAAAGCAATGGCACTCAAGACCAGATAACCAGTTGGAGTTTCTAGTTTGTCGAGTACGAGTTGGTTTTTGACCCACTTACGGAGAGTGTAGGCCCGGGGGCTACTGTACTTACGCCTACCTACCTTGAAGAGGAAATGCTGCATATGTCGCTAAAACAAAACGACTTGAACAAAGAATATAATACAGCCTATGAGACAGATACCAAGAAGGGCAAGTTCTTGAATGCGCTCCGTGCGTGAAAGCACTGGTTTGCGGGTTTTGGGAATAAGAGGATTCATGAGCTTATTTGGTTGCGTCAATATTAGCGATAAAAAATACGGCTAACGCGAAATTTTGCGTTAGCCGTTATTTTTTGCGGCTTATCAGTCATTTGGCTGTTTTGCCTACAGAAAGACAATCTTTACGAAGATCCCTAGGCAAGCCAGTAGACAAATACCGAGTACAATAAATTCTTGTAACCTTTCGAATCTGGAGAGCACTGGTTTACGGGGACGGGGCAATAATGGATTCATAAGTTATTCGGTGTATTGCAAAAGTGAATCCTTTCTTACAATAGGTTGAACGTTTATTTAAATATACGAATAAACTAACCGAAAATGGAAATAATTGTTTCAACGGTGATTAATACTGGTTTACTGGCGAGAATATTTCGCGTTTGGTAGGGAATAGCGGATTTGCAGTAAAACACAATCAGATGGTAGTGTAAAAAAACTAACTTTTTGCGATAAATCTTACATGCAAAAACCCCTAATACTAGGCGGAAAGGCGTTTTTCTCTAGTATTACTGCCTGATGTGGCCCCAAGCTCTGAGAGCATGCTAAAGAGTTCACTAGCCCTGCTTGTCCAGCTATGTTGGCTGGCAAAGGCGGAGCGGATTTTGCGTTGCTCGCTCTTGTTTTGCGGGATGAGTTTTTCGATAGAGAGAACCCATTCGTCGGCTGTTTGTGCAGAAAGAGTATGCGGATGTAGTTGTAACATGTCCTTTGAGAAGGGA
>CAZHOC010000359.1:0-6059 GCA_964534295.1 uncultured Bacteroidia bacterium
TAATACTTCGGCACAAAGCTCAGCCCTTTCGGTGACAACCTCTGCGGCAGCAGATACCGATCCTCCAACCGTACCTACAGGACTAGCATCTTCTAATATTACCTCCAGTTCATTTGATGTTTCCTGGAATGCCTCCTCTGACAATGTCGGAGTAAGTGGTTATACTGTTTACTTAGATGGAGCATCACAAGGTACCACCTCTGGTACTTCCTATTCCTTCTCCGGATTGAGTGCTGCCACTAGCTACTCGGTAAGAGTTGATGCTTTTGATGCGGCTGCTAATACTTCTGCGCAGAGCTCAGCACTTTCAGTTACGACTTCTGCAGCAGCAGATACAGATCCGCCATCAGTGCCAACAGGCTTAGCCTCCTCTAATGTTACTACTAGTTCATTCGATGTCTCCTGGAACGCCTCTTCGGACAATGTAGGAGTAAGCGGTTATACGGTTTACCTAGACGGAGCCTCACAAGGAACTACTTCCGGCACTTCCTACTCCTTCTCAGGGCTTAATGCATCGACTAGCTATGACGTAACAATAAGTGCTTTTGATGCTGCTGGTAATAGCTCGGCCCAAAGCGCAGCTCTAAGTGTAACTACTCAATCAGCGGGTGGTAGTCCAGTTACTATCTCTGCCAGCTATTTTGAGACTGGCTGGGATGATTGGAATGACGGTGGATCCGATAACAATAGGGCCTCGAACTCTAATCATGCCTGGGAAGGTAGCCGTACTAATCGGATTAGAAATGGGTCAAGCTCTTCTCTAACTACTTCTGATGCGTTTGATTTAAGTAGCTTCAGCGCAGTTGAGCTTGATTTTCACTTCCGCCCAGTAGGAATGGAAAATGGAGAGTACTTCGAATTACAATACAATGATGGCTCTGGCTTTGTAACGGTAGCTAGCTGGGTGAAAGATGGCTCCAACATCAATAATAATACCTTCTATCAAGCTATTGTAACCTTAAATAGCGCTAGTTACAACCTTTCAGGGAACGCTACTTTCCGTTTCCGGAATTTTGGCAATGCTAGAAACGATCGGATTTTCCTCGATGCGATTATCATTACAGGCGATCCTGCCAGTGGTAATGCTGTTAATGGCCTTACAGTCGAAGTATCTGGTGGCAACAATTCGACGCAGGAAGAAATTGGAGCTTTGGAAATTAATCTTCACTTATATCCTAACCCAGTAGTCGATATTCTCTACTTTGAAGCTCCTTTGGAAACAAAAGACATAATAGTTGTCAATACCGCGGGCCAAGTCGTGATGCGCCATACCGATCCCAATAGTCGGGAATTGGATGTGTCAAATCTTAGTAGCGGTCTTTACGTGCTAACTATACGTATGGAAAATGGAAAAATCATGCATAAGAAGTTTATCAAGCAATAGGAATATTTCTTCATAGCTTATGCATAAATAGAAAAGGGTCTCCTGTATAGGAGGCCCTTTTGTTTTAGGTAGATCCGCTATATGATTCAGGCTAGTTTATTTTTCTCCGATAAGCTTATCTATCCCCACTTTCCATAATTCTGCCATTACAGCTGGCTAAGCGAAAATTTGCATGCTCACAAAATCACAAAATCAATGTGGCCCCATTTTGTGGCTTACGTGGCTTGGAATCCCCGTTTTACAGGAATAAAATTGAAGCAGATTTAATTTCCGACGCACATCATTCTTTCCTGAAACTGTTCATATTCGGCATTATTCAATGTTGCTCTTGCAACATTTGCATATGCGAATGCTCTCAAATCGGCTCCCTCATTAACACAATAAACAGTATGTTAAGCATGTCAAAAATCAAAAACCTATCCTCACTCATTTTGGTGGCCCTATTGGCTGTCTTCTTTTCTTCCTGTACCCAAGAGACCCTCGAACCAACAGAGTATTTAGCTTTCTCTAGTAATGGACCTGGGATTGCAGACGTAAACGTGGGCGGAGATGATACCTTTTACAAATTCCAACTAAACAATGGATTTTCGCACTGGTCTGACAATGGTACCTTCTGGTTAGGGATTGTCGCCGATGAAAAAGTACGTGCTGTTTACATTTATGCTGCTACCAAGCACACTAAATGGATGCGCGTTGACCCTAAATTTGGTGATGGGAACTATAACAAGAGCTTTGATGTAGACGCATTTATGCGAAATGGTGGTAAGAATGGTTGCGGCCTTTTTAATTCCAACAAAAGCGGCATGAACGCCTTTGGCATTGGCCAGCATATTTACGTTACCTACGGTGGTAAATACGCGAAACTTCGTCGCGATAGAGGTTCAGTATTTCGTGATAGCGGTAGTGGTTGTGGCTCATTCCCAAGCGGTATCCGCTGCGTAGATTATCTTCCATTCGCCAGCACTGCTGATTTCAATGGTGGAGGCGTATTTATTGGCGTAACCAACAATGGTTATGTAGCTGGATCGCGCACCATTGATGGGAATTTCCAAATTCCTGGTATCGAATTAGGAACGCCTAATTCTAACTCTGATGTAAACTATGCCGCTCAAACGGCTGGAAATGTTACTTGCTTAGAAGTTGTGAGCAACAAAGCAGTTGATTTCACCTTGTCTAACGGAACGACTATTCGCGGTTCTGCCCAGCGCGGAGGTAATGAGTTTATCAAAGTGAATTAATCGACTACTTATAGTACTCTTCAAAAGGCTGTTCTACATTAGGACAGCCTTTTTTTATGGAATGATCCCAATTACTTCACTTGGACACATACCTGCGCGAAGTTCGTTGCCAAGGATATAGTGAATCATCAAGCTGTCCAACTCATCATAGGCAATACTGCTTTCGATAAACTGGTGGAAAATGCTGTTGGGTTCCAGCTCGGTATCATTAATCAATCCTAGCGCTTGGGCCATTTCTTCTCTAAAAATGTGCTTTTGAGTGTTTAAATCAGGAAAATTGACCACATCTAGGCAAACACTCGCCCTAATGATCTCAAAACTGTTGCCCCAAGCTATGGTCGCAAAACCACTATTCCCTTGAGCAAATCCAGAAGCTGCTGGTTCGATGCTAGCTACATAGTCCTCTTTCGTGCCCAAAAACACCCGGAAATTCGCTTGACTTAAGTTAGATACTTCAGAAATGCTAATAAACTTACTGATTGAATTGAGTTCATCTATTACCTTTTGAATTTCTGACAGACTCTCTGGAGGCGCTTCTCCTTCAATAAAGATGCGGATAGGTGTATTCCATTTTCGGAGGCCTTCGCTGGAAGCGCCAAACTCCTGTTCAAATGCTAGATTTAAGAATAAGGCCTCTTCTCTTGAAGGACTCCAACTCTCAGGTAAAGGCGGACAAGCGGGATTGAGGGCTTCTTGCCTACAGCCTCCCAAAGCCAATATTATAATTAGGCTCCAGCTAAAAACTATCTGCCTCATCAAGCTTGTGATTAAAATCTACCAAAAGGTACAAAGCTAGTCCCTATCCCAAAAGCGCGCTCAATTCACTTATCATTTGTTACTCTGCTATTTCATTTTGTGAGTCAAAATTCTACTATTTTGAGGTGTATGTTAGGGGATATTTTGCTTTATGAGGCCATGAAGTATTTATCGGATTTAGAGATCAAAGACACTCACAAATTTTCCTAAAGGGATTTCGTGACTTTCAAGCCCTGGATTTTACTGATTTTGTGTAATTTTAAAATTATGGCAGGCATGAAACTAGAGGAAGTAAAATACTACCTTGAAATTCTTGAAACGCAATTAGCGGCGCATTTAGATTGGGGAGCCCTTGAAGATTGGAAATACACGCAATTCTCTGATTTGTCTCAACAAATAGAGGAGGCAGTCGGTGTGCGCATTAGCTATATCACGCTTACCCGAATCTTTCAAGAAAAACAGTTCAAGCGTTCTCCTCAGATCGCTACCCTAAACGCGCTTACTCAGTTTATCGGTTTCCAGTCATGGGAGGCTTTTTGTGATGCCTTCAAGCCACAGCATGAACAAGTAGATTCCTTAGTAGTTGAGTCATCCATAGCAGCCAAAGCATCTGCAGACAAAGGGCAAGAGATAAGCGTTCTGCGAACAGCAGCCTCCAAAACTAGAAAAAGGCTCAAATATTGGCTTGCAGCGGCTGTAATTTGCCTACTTGTGCTAGCTGGCTTTTGGGTGCTAGATTATCAAAGTCGCCCCAAGCATATTTCACTAACCATCTTAGAGAAAGCCTCTACCTTTCCTGCCCCTATTCGTATCAAATACAAAGTACCAGCTGAAGGTTATTCTCTATTGATACATCCTCTGAGTGCAAATTCTCTGATCAAGAAGACGACCTCAAGACTGGGCAAAAAATCGGCGAGGATTGATTTAGCCGCCCAAGATTCCATCTATCTCCTCAAGCCCCGTCTTCCTATGGGTAGTTATGAGGCCATTCTATTAAAGGATGATAAAATTATAGAGCGGGCGCTGGGTATCAATACGACTCGTGGTTGGGAAGGCATCCTACAATCAGATTCTCGGCGTACGCATAGCCCTAGTTACCGGCCCGTAGTTTTTGTGCCTGAGATAGATACTGCTGGGCATTTAACCATACCCTCTGATATGCGGGCATTGGTCGAATCGAGTTGGTTAGAAAAAATATACCGGTCCAATTACTTTTTAGGGCAAGACTTTGGCCTCAATACCAATGAATGCGAGCTTTCTGTCCGTTTTAGACAGATTGCGCTAGGGAGTATGCGAGAGCCTGCTTTAGTAAGAGTGGGTTTATTGACGGATGATGGCATGTTAGAGGTGCCGATCCTAAGTCCAGATAGCGATGGGTCAGCTGAAATTTGGGTGAGCGATAAAAAGATTTTAGAAACGGATCCCATCTTACAATCGCTTTATGTTAGCAATACTTATCAATGGCAAGCTGTGCGATTAAAGCTTCAGGATCACTCAGTACACATTTATCTCAATGGCAAGTTGGCCGCAAAGTTGGACTATGATAAACCGCTAGGGGCCTTGTCCTGCGTCCGGATAAAATTTCAAGGATTAGGAGAGATCGATGATTTCGAGCTCCGCGATGGAGAAGGTCATACAATCTTAGATTATAATTTCTCGCCTGTAAGAGTGCTGGACCCTGCCTAGTTTAAGACAACCCTTCCGCTTTAGATTCAATATTACTTCCTTCTGTTTCGCAGATACCAGGACGGCTTTTGCATTTGGGGCTAGAAAAGCTTCATGCTTGACCTTTTGTGCAAAAGATTAGAATTAAATTAGATATATATGATATTTTTTATATATTATTAATAACTGAGAGGGGTTCCGGGTTTTTTGATTTCATTTCACCCACACACTGATCAGTTTTGAGAATAGTAATTTGATTTTGATAAGGGGAGAGTACTCGGTACACTCCCTTTATTTTTTCTGCTTCGCAGAACGCTTATCTCTTAAGATCCCTGCTCGATGAATTCGCTTTTGGCTCATTCATTCGGCTGGGATGACGATTGGAGGATTTTCCTGCCTTTGGCAATAAAACACACCCGTCATACCGGAAATACGAGTTCAGGAGTATTATCCGGTATCTTTGATTTCGGGCTGCTTCGCAGAACGCTAAGCTCTCCTTATTTAGATAGGGACTTTAGATAGTTAAGACTTTTCTTAAGGGAAACTTGAGGCTCTGACACTAAATCATGCTCGACTATAAAGTGTTGTACCCCACCTACTTTAGCTGCCTCAATAACTCCTGCTAAATCTAGTACTCCTTCTCCAGCATTGGCCATAAAAGGAAAGAGCTCCATCCATTGGCTGGGATCACCGCCATCACCGGAAAAGCGTTTTTTCTCTTTCATATCCTTGATATGGAGTAAATGATAGCGATTGGGGTATTGCTGGAGTAAAGCAATCGGATCCATGCCTCCAGCAGTCGTCCAATAAATATCCAACTCCCCAAATACAGTATCAGGATCGGTATGATCGAGTAAAATTTGGATTGGGAGTTGAGCCTCCTGTTCCCTCAGCCCATACCCATGATTGTGATAGGCAAATTTAAGTCCGTGGGCTTGGGCATTTGCGCCAATTTGATTGAAGCTTTCCGCGAGGCGGTGATAATCCTCCAAACTCTGCCGCAGCTCTGGCGGAGT
>CAZHOC010000360.1:0-6047 GCA_964534295.1 uncultured Bacteroidia bacterium
GACGCAGTTTTTTCCCTCTGAGGAGGACGAACCTCGCGAGACAAAAGTGGCTCGTTTTGGCAGTTATCAAGGCTTTCAGGAATTTGCCAAGATGTACTTAGCTCCTTTCACTGAAAAAGACATCAGACTCTACCTCAGAAATAAATACGGTTGGTTTAAGCATCAGAAAAAGCAGCAGGCATTGGAGATCGTCAAGCAATCGCCCAATTTGATCGTGCGCCCAATGCTGCTCAACTATATAGATGATCTGCTCGAGGAAACCCGAGACTATGATTATACTGTGCAGCTTTATGAGGTATTGATCAAAAAATGGATCGAGCGGGAAGCGGACCGAGTCTTGGCGGACCGTAGGGAGCAATTTAGAGAGGAGCTGTTTCGCTTTTCTCAGGAGATTGCAATCAATATCTATAAAAATCGCGCGCACCGTAAGGGCTTATTCATCGGCGCAAATGAAATCAAGGCCTTCTCTGATCGCCATAAGATCCAGTTGGATGAAATCGAGATGCGTAGCCGTTCATTGCTCAACCGCAATGTCGAGGGCCAATATAAATTCGCTCATAAATCCATCTTGGAGTATTTTCTCGCCCGGGAGATGGTAGAGAACCCTTCATTCGCCCAGAGTTTTGTCTTTGAGAGCATGGATCAGGCCCGTAATTTTCACCGCGAGCTGCTATTGATCAAGCACACCCAACCTTGGCTCAAAGCCCAAAAAGGCAAAGGGGAGGTCGTTCTCGAAGAGAGTGAAATCAGGGACCCTGCCAGCCTAAAAGCAAGAGAATTTTGGCGGATTACCTCTCTTCGCTTGGAAGAGCTAAAAACAGTACAAGTAGTCGCCCCCCTCAACCGCTTGCGGAAGCTTCAACTGGACCGAACCCAGATCAAAGCCCTAGAAGCTTTAGAGGACCTACAAGATTTGGAGTCTATCTCGCTTATGCATACCAATGTGAGAGACATCAAACCATTGGGACAATTGACGGAGCTGCAAAGCCTCCACATTGATCATTGTCCGATCTCAGACTTGACACCGATTAGACAACTAAGAAGGCTACAAAACCTCAGCTTTGCTCACACAGAGGTCGGCCAAGTAGACGCTCTCTATGAGCTCTACGATCTAGAAAAGCTGCATTGCCATCATACCAGCATTCGTGATATAGCGCCATTGCGGAAGCTCAAACAACTTAAGACGCTTCATATTAGTCATACGCCTCTGGCGAACGCTAATCCCATTAGGTCTATGGACTCGCTGCAATCATTGGACCTAAGTTATACAAGAATTAGTGAGATCAACTGCTTGAAATCCCTCAGTAATCTCAAGGCTCTACGCCTTTCCTATGCCCCAGTCTCAGACCTCAAACCATTGAGTAATGTGCAGAACCTTCAACGGCTACATTTGCAAAAAACGGAGGTCAAAAGCTTAGCTCCCCTCTACGAGCTCCCCAAGCTTAAGCATCTACAAATTAGTTCCGGTCAGCTGAGTGAAAAAGAAATTGCCGCTTTCAAGAAAGCGCAACCCTCTTGCAAGCTAGAAATGAAGTGATCAGCCTCACTTTATCCATCGAAATTGCGTACCTTTGCCACCTGATTGAAAACTATCCTTATGCTAAATCTCGTTCTATTTGGCCCTCCCGGCGCCGGAAAAGGCACTCAGTCTGCCATCATTATTGAAAAACATGGTCTTATCCACCTTTCTACCGGAGATATGCTCCGCGCAGAAAAAGCCTCTGGCTCAGAACTTGGCCAGCGCGTAACTGCTATTATGGATGCAGGTAAATTGGTGAGCGATGAAATTGTAATTGAATTGATTCGTAAGCGTCTTGAGACGAATCCTGAAGCCGCTGGTTTTATCTTCGATGGTTTCCCTCGTACTGTCGCTCAGGCAGAAGCCTTGGATACGCTTCTTACTGAAATGAATACTAGCATTAGTCATATGGTCAGCCTCAAAGTTCCGGATGAAGAGCTTGTTACCAGACTGGTAAAGAGAGGACAAGACAGTGGCCGTGCCGATGACAATGAAGAAACCATCCGCAAACGCATCCTCGAATACAACGAAAAGACCCTTCCGGTAGCTTCTTACTACCAAGGCCAAGGCAAACTTAGCGAAGTAGAAGGCGTCGGTTCTATCGAAGATATCGCCGAACGAATCGCTGGCGTTTTACAATAGTTTTTTAGTATTAAGACATAAGTATAAAGTAGTGAGACTAATCAGTTAAGCTGTGCATCTTAATACTTAATACTTGCTACTAACTACTTAATACCCCCTACTCCAATTACCTTCATTTATGCAATCTCAGTTTGTAGATCACGTACGCATATACTTTACGAGCGGCAAAGGCGGCAATGGGGCTGTCTCTTGGCGTAAGGAAGCCTTTGTGCCCAAAGGTGGTCCAGACGGAGGCGATGGGGGTAAAGGAGGGGATATCATCCTCAAGGGCAATACGCAACTTTGGACCCTGCTAGATCTTAAGTACCGCAAATACATCAAGGCGGAGTCCGGTGCCAATGGTGGCGGACAACGAAAATCAGGAAAAAGCGGCAAGAATGAAATCCTAGAGGTGCCTCTTGGTACCGTGGTAAAAGACGCTGAAACAGGAGAGGTCATAGGGGAGGTCGTCGAAAATGGGGAAGAATTTTGCCTCCTCAAAGGTGGCCATGGAGGAAAAGGAAACTGGAACTTCAAATCCCCTACCAATCAAGTCCCTGATTATGCCACCCCGGGCGGAGCTGCCAGAGAACTTGCTGCCGTACTAGAACTCAAAATGCTCGCAGATGTGGGCTTGGTGGGTTTTCCCAATGCAGGCAAATCCACTCTTCTTTCTGTAGTGAGCGAGGCTAAACCCAAAATTGGGGACTACGCCTTTACGACTTTGGTACCCAACTTAGGAATCGTGCGTTACCGCGACAGCCGCTCTTTTGTGATGGCGGATATTCCCGGCATCATCGAAAACGCGCATAAAGGCAAAGGCCTAGGCACTCACTTTTTGCGCCATATCGAACGCAATAGTGTGCTGCTTTTTATGGTACCAGTAGATGCGGACGATATTCA
Source organism: uncultured Bacteroidia bacterium (assembly GCA_964534295.1). GTDB lineage: Bacteria > Bacteroidota > Bacteroidia > J057 > J057 > JBCAWW01. The sequence continues at coordinate 3,044 of CAZHOC010000360.1, forward strand.
AACCGAATACGAGATTCTCTTAAGAGAACTTGAACTGTATAATCCTGACCTCATTCATACCCCTCGTCTTTTGGCCCTGACCAAAAGCGATATGATAGACGATGAACTAGAGGCAGAGATTTCTGCTATGCTGCCGGATATTCCTCACCTCTTTATCTCTAGTGTGGCCCAAAGAGGCCTGACAGCGCTCAAAGATCAGTTGTGGAGTATCCTGCACGAGGAAACAAAAGTATGACCGAATACCAGCAATTTACGCTGGACAATGGCCTCAAAGTAGTGGTGCATGAAGATCATGACCTACCCAAGGCTGTTGTCAACCTTATCTACCGTGTAGGCTCAAAGGATGAGGCCCCTGAGCGTACTGGTTTTGCTCACCTCTTTGAACATTTGATGTTTAGAGGCAGCCTCAATATTCCTGAATATGATAGCGCCCTACAGCGAGTAGGCGGCGCGAACAATGCCTTTACCTCGGCCGATATTACCAACTACTATATCAGCTTGCCCTCCAATCAATTGGAGACCGCTTTTTGGTTAGAATCCGATCGTATGCTCGGTTTGGATTTTAGCGAAGAAAATCTTGAAGCCGAAAAAAGCGTGGTCATCGAAGAGTATAAGCAACGTTATCTCAATCAACCCTATGGTAACGCTTTCCTCGAGCTTAGACCATTGCATTACCAAGTCCACCCTTATCAATGGATGCCCATTGGCAAAGACATCTCGCATATTGCAGAGGCGAGCATGCAGGACGTGCAAGACTTTTTTTATAGCTTTTATGCTCCGAATAACGCGACGCTTGTGGTCGCTGGCGATGTCACTTTAGCGCAAGTAAAGCAGCTCAGTCAAAAGTGGTTTGGAGAAATCCCCAGTCGTAAGCTAGGGAAAAGCGTTCTCCCGCAGGAGCCCGCACAAATCAGCGCTAGGACCAAAGCGATCAGTGGCAAGGTACCTTTTCCAGCCGTTTACCGTCTTTATCACACTCCAGCCTACGGCAGCAGAGAGTTTTTTGTGGCGGATTTAATTACAGACTTATTATCCAGTGGCAAGAGCAGTCTCTTTTATCAAAATTTGGTGAGAGGTAAGGAGCTTAGCCCTTCGGTGAACGCTTATGTGATTCCGATGCACGATCCGGGCAGTCTTGCTATCGTCGGGCAAATCGCAGAAGGAAAAACCGTAGCAGAATTTGAAAGCGGCCTCGATGAGACCATCGACAAATTATATGCACTGACAGAGGAAGACCTAGACCGTATCAAAGCGAAGCTAGAGGCCTCTTATATCATGCAGCAAACTACTATCCTCAATCGAGCCATTGGGCTGGCCATGTCCGATGCAGTAGGAGATATAGAGCTGGTCAATAAGATGGTAGGCATTTACCAATCCCTCAGCTTAGAAGAAGTAAAAAGCGTCGCCAAGAAAATTTTAGCCCCAACAAATTGCTCTACCTTATACTACGAAGTGGAATAATCGCCCTCAGACTATGCCCCTCAACCGCAGTCAAGCCCCTATTGCTAGCCCTCTCAAAGCTTTACGTCTACCCGACTTTGAGGTGGTCCATCTAAACAATGGTATCCCGCTATACTTATTGCCTTACGGCAAAGCAGAGGTGCTACAGTTGCAATGGATCTTTAAAGCAGGCAGCAACTTTCTTGCTCAACCCGGTCTGGCCTCATTTACCCTTCGCAACCTCCAAGAAGGTACACAGAACCGCTCTGCGATTGAGATCGCCCAAGAATTGGATCAGTATGGCGCCTGGATTGGGCATGATGTCGGCAACGAGCGAGTCAGCATTCAGCTCTCGACGGTTAGCCAACAATTTTCTCAGGTTTTAGGACTATTTCAGGAAGTTGTTTGCCAGCCTCTCTTTCCAGAGGAAGGCTTTATGCAGATGAAAGCCCAAAGTCAGCAAAACCTGATTACCGCGGCCCAAAAAACCAGCTTCCAAGCCAGACGCAAATTTGGCCATATGCTCTATGGAGAGGATCATCCCTATGGTAAGCATTTAGGACTTGAAGAACTGGGCGCGCTACAACTCGACAATTTGGTTGACTACCACAGTGCATACTTCCAGCCAGCCAATAGTGTCCTCGCTTTATGCGGGCGGTTTGATAGAGAGCAGGTAATCAATCAACTCAATCAGGGTATAGGGTCTCTCCCTTTGGGGAACGCTCCTACCTTGACTGACCGTTCGGCGATGGAGCCGAAAAACCTAATCGACACCTACCATATCGAAAGACCTGGCCCTCAATCAACCATCCGTACCGGCTACCTCAGCCTTGGTCGAGAACATGAAGACTATGTCGGCATGCGGGTGTTGATGACCTTGCTAGGAGGATTTTATGGCTCTCGGCTCATGAAGAGTATCCGAGAAGACAAAGGCTATACATATGGAGTCTATGCGGCCCTCGCTGGACGAAGCAAAGTAGGGCAGATCGTAATCCAAACAGATGTCGGCAATGAGTATGTAAAGGATACGATCAAACTCATTGCGGAGGCCATGGAGCGATTACAAAATGAAGCACCTTCCGCATCGGAATTAGAGCTGGTTAAAAATTATATGTTGGGACAATCAGTTAACCAGAGAGAGACCGCTTTTCAACTAGGTAGTATCCTACGATATCATATCGCAACCGACATTAGCTTTACAGAAATGGATAATCGTTTTGAGCAAGTCAAGGCGATAGAACCCCAAAAAATCCAAGAATTAGCCCAAAAATGGCTCAAACCAGCAGCTATGTTGACAGTGGTTTGCGGGGGCAATTCGTAAGGTTTTGAATACTTATTGAAAAAAAAGTTGAGATTGGATTGGATTAAATATTAAGGACTATTATTTTAATTCTATAAAATATTCACTCTCAGTGAATTCTTTAATTGCGAATACTTTTTTGAGCGTTTTTTAGCAAGTTAGGTTTCTCTAATATTGATTATGAAGGGAAATGTATCTGGCATAAATTTCGTTTAAGTAGTTGCAAACCCACCTAAACGCTATCACCCTATGTAAAAACAAAAT
>CAZHOC010000361.1:0-6013 GCA_964534295.1 uncultured Bacteroidia bacterium
TGGGCTTTTTTAGAACAAATTTGAAAAGGCTACTATCCTCGAGATTTCCTTCCAATCTCTTAATCGCAATCTCATCATAATTGAGCATATGGGTACTGACGAGCTTCAATTCACTGCTGTCAAAGGGAAGGGCCAAACTAATTTGGACACTCTCAGGCATAGCCTTTTGGCAGCTAAGGCTTAGGAAAACACCTAATAAACAGAGGGATAATAATAGTTTCTTTGGGTAGTGCATTTTCAATTATTAGGGTTTTTGAGTTGGGATTACTGCTGCGCAGAACGCTTATCCTAAACATCCCCATTTCGCCGGCCATCCCCTTCAATGGGGATTGGCGAGAAAAATTATCCCGCAGGTCCCTTTTAGACGGAGGCGATGCTCTCTATCTTTCCGCTGCGCAGAACGCACAATCTTTCCTCACTCTACCCCCTAAATGGTTTTACAAACCGGCGGTTTTGTCCCCTTTCGGAGGGGGATTAAGGGGGAGGAATGAAGCCTTCAAAGCAAGGTTAAGCGTTCTGCAAAGCAGAAAACATCTATTATCAAATAGACTCTTTAAATCTCCCAATCGCTGATAAAAAAAGGGTTCAAGCAAAACTGCTGAACCCTTTTCTTTTTTTATAAAACCTTCCTACTTGCGGAGGATGTCGACTGAGCGTTCGATGAAATCGGTCAAAGCCTTACCCTGCAACAAGTTTTGCGAAAGCAATGCCAAATCAACCAATTGACGCGCCATGCGGTCAGCAGTACGCGCTTTTGCCATACGCTTTACCACTGGGTGAGCTTGATTGACGACTAGATTGAGCATATCTGGCATATCGGCTCCGCCGAACGGGCTGCCTCCGCCTACGGCACTCATATCCTTCATGCGACGCATAAACTCTGGACGAGTGATCGTGATAGGCAATTGTGCCTCTCCCAAATCAGACATCATCACCGTCAAACCAGGATGATTAGCTGCCTGCTCAAAAATCTCTTTGATTTTGTTGATCTGATTTTCGTTGAGGGCATCTTCCCCTTCTGCTTTTTCGGCTTCCTCACCCTCAGCTTTAGGGATCAAGTTGTCGAGCGTATCAGAGTCTACACGAGCCCAGCGAGTATCGGTTTGCTTACGCTCCAATAGACCAATGAAGTGGGGATCAAGCACTCCGTTCATGTGCAAGACATCGTAATTACCTGCATCAGCCGCTCTTACGTAAATATCTTGCTGCTCTTTGTCGCTGGTGTAAAGGTGAACGATCTTCTCGTCCTTGTCCGTCTGCGACTCTTTGATCTTGTCTTTGTAATCTTCTAGGGTGAAGAAGTTACCATCCACGTTTTCGAGTAGGCAAAACTTCTCTGCCTTCTCATAAAACTTATCGTCAGTCATCATGCCGTACTTGACAAAGACTGAAATATCACGCCACTTCTCTTCGAAGCTAGCGCGGTCATCGCGGAAGATCTCATTGAGCTTATCAGCTACCTTACGGGTAATGTAGTTGCTGATCTTACGCACGTTAGAATCGCTCTGTAGATAAGAACGAGAAACGTTGAGCGGGATATCTGGAGAGTCGATCACCCCTTGCAACAACATCAAGTACTCAGGCACAATCTCCTGCACTTCGTCGGTGATAAAGACCTGACGAGAGTAAAGCTGGATTTGATTGCGACGAGGGTCAATGTCCTGACGAATCTTCGGGAAGAATAGAATCCCTGTCAGATTGAAAGGAAAGTCCACATTGAGGTGGATCCAAAATAGGGGCTCTTCCGCAAAGGGATAGAGTTCTTTGAAAAAGCCTTGATAATCCTCATCAGTCAGCTCGCTAGGCGGCTTTTTCCAGATAGGATTAGGATTGTTGATTTGCTCATCTTTGAACTTGATGGCAATCGGCAAGAATTTACAATACTTATCGAGTATGCCTTTGATGCGCGCCTCTTCGAGGAACTCATCCTCATCTTCGGCTACATGTAGGATGATATCTGTCCCACGGCCATCACGAGTAGCTTCTTCGATGCTATACTCGGTTGAACCGGTACAAGTCCAACGGACTGCTGGAGCATCCTGAAATGATTGGGTTACAACCTCTACGGTTTCGGCAACCATAAAGGCCGAGTAAAACCCCAATCCAAACTTACCGATGATATCTTCTGCCTTGTCGGCGTCTTGAAAGTTTTTGAGGAACTCTTCTGCCCCAGAAAAAGCTACCTGATTGAGGTACTTTTTCACTTCCTCTTCTGTCATACCCAAACCATTATCCGAAACGGTAATGGTACGAGCTTCTTTGTCTAGCGCCACTGAAATACCGAGTTCGCCAAGCTCCCCTTCAAATACCCCACGGGTAGAAAGGTGGCGTAACTTCTGGCAGGCATCTACTGCATTCGCGACCAGCTCTCGCAGGAAAATCTCCTGGTCTGAATAGAGCGATTTCTTGATGATCGGAAAAATGTTTTCCGTACTGACCGAAATATTACCTCTTTCCATATGTAGTTATTTGACTAAAAACGCGTTACTGTGAAGTTTTTGCTATATTCGACTTAGTGACGAATTATGAGATTATTCGTCAAAATTGAGGCAAAATTATTAAAGAAGTTCGTAGGTTTCAACCTTTTGGGGCGCTTATGATCAAAGAAAGCAGTGAAGCTCGTCTGGAACAGTTACGCGACTTGTTGTTCGAAGAAGAACTACGAGCACAAACGCTTTTGGAAAAAGACGTTCATACATTGCGAAAAATCGTTCTCGAAGAGGAAGAATTTGCCGATCACCTCAGCCCCCACTTCCAGCGCAATGTAGAGTATCTCAAAGAGAATTTTCCGCATCTCTTTGGCCGCTATCTCGGCGAGGCGATCAAAATCCAAATCAGGGATTCACAGGCTGAGATTATTGATGCGCTTTACCCGATCATAGGTAAACTCATCAACAAATATCTACGCTCAGAGATTCAACGGATCAGTCAGCAACTTGATTCCCGCTTGAGCGATCCATTTTCCTGGAAGACCCTTAAGCTGCGCTGGAAAGCTTTTTGGAGTGGCGTCTCTTATCAAGAGCTGCTTATTCAGCAAGCCTCTTCTGCCAAGATCCAGGAAGTCTTTTTTATCAACAAAACCTCAGGCATGCTCCTAGGGCATCACTCCTTTAATGATATCACTCATCCGGACATGGTGGCGGGTATGCTCAAAGGGCTGCAAGATTTTGTAGAGCATGCATTGGAGACGGCCTCCGAAGAATTAGAAATCTTGGAGTATGACCGTCATACGTTCTTATTGCATAATTTGGAGACGATCACCGTAGCGGTGGTAGTCGATGGAGAGCAAAACGCCAATTATCGTTCTCTTTTGCGAAAGCATATATTTGACTTTATGGAATTATTTCCTGTACGTGCAGACGAGATCCGCAACCGAGCGGATCAGGAAGAGTTGGCAGGAAAAATTAAAACACACTTTGATGGATTCAACCAAGTGGATCAGTAAAAAAATTGCCCTATTGGGAAACCATGCCGTAGGGAAAACATCGCTGATCAGCCGTTTTGTAGAAAATAAATTTCCCGAAGGCTACCTAACAACTATTGGCCTGAAGGTCGACAAAAAAACGGTAGAGGTAGACGGATATAAAATTGATCTCGTGATCTGGGATATCGCGGGACAAGAAAACCTAGCCAACATCCCCCATTACTATCTCAATGGTTGTAGTGGTTATATCTACGTAGTAGACCTGACTCGTCCTTCGACCTACGAAAACCTGCGTTCTCAGACTTTATTGCTCAAAGGTATTTTGCCAGAGGCCGAGGCTTTGCTCGCAGGAAATAAACGTGATTTGCTCAAAGAGGACGAACTCAAATCCATATTGGAAGATTTCAATACGGAGCCGGATCAACTTACTAGTGCCAAGACAGGCGAAAATGTTGAAGAACTATTCCTACAGCTTGCTCGTAAACTGATACATCAGCATGAGTCCCAAGGATCTTAAATATCAATTCCTAAACCGATACCACCAGGTCATTATTTTTGATGTGGAAGGGAATCTATTGGGCTCTTGTAATTCGATGATCGATCTCGATCAATTACCAAATCAAAATGTCTTTGATCAGTGGCCAGTCTTGGAGAGTGTCCGGCCAGCATTGGGCCAATTAGAGGAGTTGGAGATTCCTTTTCGCTTACCTGCGGTAGAACTCTCCCTCCCTGAACTCAAAGGAATTTTCGACTTTGAGTTTTCTGTGCATCCCGAACATCCAGACCAAATTGTTTGGTTGTTGATTGATCAAACGCGTATTTATCGTTATTTCCGCCGCATTCAGCAAGAGCGTAATATGTTATTGCTCGAAAAAGAATATCGCGAAACCGGACGATCCATTAAGGTGAGTTCGGCCCTAGATAGTTAACTCAATCCTTGATCTCTTAAAGCCTTGAAATTATTAGCTCCTTTTGCTCGACTCTACGGAGGCATTATGTCTTGGCGTAATCACGCTTATGACGAAGGAAGGAAAAAGATCTATAAGGCTCCTATTCCCATTATTTCAGTAGGCAATCTATCTGTTGGCGGTACGGGCAAGACCCCGATGGCAGAGTATATTCTAGCCGAACTAAAAGCAAAAGGGCAGCAAGTCGCCTACCTGAGTCGCGGCTATGGTCGCAAAACTAAGGGCTATCGTTTAGTAAATCCTCAGCAGGACAATGTACAGACCGTAGGAGATGAGGCCCTACAAGTAGCGATGAAGTTTCCCGAGGTGGCAGTTGTCGTTTGTGAAGATCGTGCGGCAGGTATTGTACGGCTCCTCGCCGAACGCTCAGTCGAGATACTGGTACTAGACGATGCCTTTCAACACCGAAGGGTAGCCCGTAATCGAGACTTGGTGATGATCGACGCTCAGCGCCTCCCTACCCAAGATGCTGTATTGCCCGAAGGGCGACTCCGAGAACCTCTCGAAGGCCTTAATCGGGCTGATATGTTGATCGTAAATCGCGTGGCAAATCAAAAGCAAATTGCCAGCCTTAAAAAGGAATTGGCTCCCTTTGGCAAATTGATGGCCTTTTGCCAACCCCAAATGCAAGGAGTACAAGCGTTCGGCGAAGCCGCCATCCAAGACCTCTCCATGCTACTCGGGCAAAAGGTAGTCGTCTTTTCAGGCATTGGCAATCACGATTATTTTGTACAGCAAATCCGCAAACTAGGAGCCGAGGTCATTGCCGAAAAAGCGTATAGAGATCATCACAATTATCGCGATAGAGACATTCGAGACTTGCAGGGCCTTTGCCCAGAGCAAGCAATATTATTGACCACTGAGAAGGATTATTGTCGATTAAAGGGACGCGTGTCGGGAAATCCTTGGCACTATATCCCCATTAAGTTTCATTGGCTAGAAGGCCAAAAAGCGCTTAAAGAGGAATTATTTACCCTTTCCTTATTGCCTTAGCCGCCCCGGCTAAGCGATTTTGTTACATACTTCTACCCTCCAAAACTGTAAAAGTTGCGAAAAGGCTTCAGGGTCATATCCTGCTATCATTTGCCTTTTTGTTGTCAACATTTATTCGAAACTTGAATAATATCAACAGGACAATATCTGAAACCATAAATCACTTTTTACAGCTAAATGAAATCTACATTTCAAAAGGAATTACTTGCTTTTGTTATTGAGAAATTACCAATCAGTCTTGTCTTAGTCTCTTTATCATTGTTATGCAGCAACAGCTTTGCAACCCCTCCTACCAAGGAGAAAGAAGCTGTCGAAAAGACTGCTAGTCCTATGACAGTTACTGTCGAAAACTTTACTAATGATCCTGACGGAACGACCTCCTTTGCCGGTCCTAGTGGTGAAGACTTTCAACTTACAGGATCAATGAGTGTTGACTCCGGCACCGGTAATGGTACAACGGGTGATAACCAGTGGGCTGGCACGGCACTCAATACGAGTAAAAGTAATGCCATTGGAACCATCACTTTATGTGAAAGTACCAAGGCCTTTCAAGTAACCGGTATAGATTGTTGGACCTCGGTTAATGGAGGTAATGCTTATGCCTCAGGTGATGTTACTTTTATAGGCT
>CAZHOC010000362.1:0-5999 GCA_964534295.1 uncultured Bacteroidia bacterium
CATCGGTGTCCCGCCGTCGAGCTTCATCCACATCAGCCGACTTCCCGCTCCGGTAGCAGGAATGGGGCCGCTAAAACTATTATCAAAGGTACCCGCTGACAAAAGGCCTCCGGGGCTCAGCTGTAAATATTCTGAGTCTGCTACCGAAAAGCGAATGATGTCCTCGTCTGCATTGGCCTCCAGCTCAATCTTAGTATCAGCGTCTGCATCGGCAAGTAAACTTTGGGTTATGTCTATGGTATTGCCATTGGAGAGACTAAGGGATGTCCCATCTAGGCTGAGGAATTGCAACTCATTACTCGAATCGGTATCTCCATCTTGCGATTGGGAAATACTCTGGGTTCCATAGCTTCCATCTGCAGTTTCAAGGGGCCAGACAAAGGCTTTTTGATAGGTGGAAGCACCCAAGATATCGATGCCAAAGGTAGCGGTATCATTATAATAGCCGGTAGCAATGAGGTCGTTGCTGGCACTTAGCGTAATACCATAAGCGCGATCCTCTGCGGGACCTCCTCCGGTTTGCACCCATCTTACATTACCATCTGCATCCAGACTAGCGACGAAAGCATCTAAATCACCCGTACTGACGGCTGTTTCGGTATCAAAAGCTACCGTACCCGAAAAGCCACCACTTATATAGGCATTACCATCATCATCAATGATGATTCCCTCTCCATAGTCGTCTCCACTTCCCCCTATTCTTTTGGCCCATTCGAGACCACCATTGGTGCGATACTTTACCACAAAAATATCTTCTCCTCCGCTACTGCTTAGGTTGACTCCCCCCAGTGTACCAGAAAAAGTACCGATCATCCAGACATATCCTCCAATATCACTGGCCACATCGGCTCCATAAGCGGTACCGGAAAGGGTTTTGGTCCAGCTAATATTTCCATTGAAGGCGCGTTTACGTAAGATGGCGGCCGTTCCCACCTGCTCAGAGGCGATATAGAGGTTGTTGTCAAAACCGTTGACAATCGCTCTTCCTACATCAAATGTCGAAGCATTGTCTGTCGTGCTAAAGCGGTTCAATTTCCCAGTAGCAGAGTCAAATCTAGCTACATAACTTTCATTTGCGTTCCCATCTACTCCCGAAGAGGCAAAGGTTCCTCCTCCAGGTAATGAGTGATCAGTAGGCCAAAGCAGGTTAGATTCGTGAGTGCCTGTAATCTGAACAGCCCCATTCGCATCTAGGGTTATGTCATTGGCAATGATATCATCCAGATCTCCGTCAGCAATCGCATTGGCCCAAAGATACTGTCCATCAGGGTCCATTTTGATCACAAAGGCAATATCATCGTTTACAAGAGCCGGATTCAAAACGGTTCCTGCAATGGTTACTCCTCGACCAAAATAGCCTGTGATATAGATGTTTCCATAGGTATCTAACACAATCCCAGTTCCAGAATCATCCCGATTGGATTTGAGTTGATTGGCCCATTGCACCTCCCCTGATGAATTGAATTTCGCGACAAATATATCTTGGGACCCAAAGTTGGAGCTAAAACTGTATGAACCTAGCTCGAGTTTCCCAGTAAAATCTCCAATCACATAGATATTTCCTTCTGCATCAGTCGTAAGGCTATTACCCACTTGATCTGTAGCAGCGCTAGCCGTATCATTTCCGATTTGGAAAGGGATGGTACTCGCATCAGAGGTCTGACTACCACAATCCTGCACCCAATCCAAGCCAGAATAATAATTAAAACAGGAGTCGTCCACGTTAAAAATCATCAAACCAGTTGCTGGATTAGCAATGGCATTCCGTTCATCGGTAGTCATGCGTGGTAGCAGGATCCCTTTGTCTAAACTCTGTACATCCAGTATGGCGCTGGCATCGGGATCAGCATTGTCTTCGTTGATACTCACCTGCGCCTGAGAGAGCAAGGGTAAGCTTACAATCAGGATCAACAGGATTCGGTAAAGGTGGCTTGAAAGCTGCATATTACGTGATAATTGAGGTTTCTAAGTTTCCTTTCAAAGATCAGCGGTAATACTTAAGACTAGATGAACTATTGTGCCACAAACATGGACGCTCGTGCCAAAGTGTGGAAGCCGTAGTCAGTTGACTGCGGTTAAGGGATGATTTTTACGGTTCGTGGGAGGGAGGTTTTTGGTGGGGGCCGCTGCGCGGAACGCTTATATGGAATTGTTGAAGTGCAGAGTTTTGGAATTGTTGAATGGCGATAATCAACCATTCAAATATTCAATAACTCAACCATTAGATAAGCGTTCTGCGAAGCAGTAAAGCTTTACTTGATGCTGACTGGAATGAAAAAATTTGCTAAGGCTCCTGCTCTCGAAACTCCTTGGGGGAAATCCCAAACTCTTGGGTAAAGCTGCGAGTAAAATAGCCGGGATCATTAAAACCTACTTCATAAGCGATTTCTGCGATCGAGAGTTTCCCTGCTTTCAGTATCCCGCGAGCTTTTTCAAGCCGAATACTGCGGATATAAATACTGATAGAGTTACCCGTCAGCGCCTTTACCTTACGATGGAGGTTACTCCGGCTGAGTCCCAATAATTTACAGAGAGCCGGGATGTTATAGGATTCACTGAGATTGGCATCTACTATCTCTCGAATCTTTTCTAAAAAAGCATCCTCTCGCTTATACTGCTCTGCTGTACTTTCCTCAGTTTGGTCAGTAGCAGGTGTCCCCTGATACCTTCTTTGTAATCGACGACGCAGGTCCAAGAGCTTGTCCAGACGGATAAACAGCTCTGTTTCATTAAAAGGCTTAGGGAGGTAGGCATCAGCACCACTAGATAAACCATCCATACGGGAAACATCGTCCGATTTAGCAGTCAGCAATACGATTGGGATATGACTCGTGCGTTCGTCCTCCTTAAGGGTTTTACATACCTCAAAGCCGTCTTTCTTAGGCATCATCACATCGCTGATGATCAAGTCGGGTACTTGCTCCAGGGCGATTTCAATTCCTTCTTCTCCATCCCGAGCAATGAGGAGTTGGTACTGATCTCTCAAGCTTGCTACTAAATATTCGACAACGTCGGCATTATCTTCAATAAGTAGTAGCAAAGGCAGCTCCTTGCCGGGATTTGAGCGCCTTTGAGGGATCGCTTCTTTGTTGTTCGTGATCAAATATTCGGGAACCAAGGGCTTGATTTCTTTATGGGCCTTGTGGCTGATTTGATGGATGGGCAGCACAACCCGAAAAGTAGTTCCTTCCTGTACTCGACTTTCTACCTCGATCTTCCCCTTCATCAAATGGACAAGCTCTTGGGTCAAGGCCAAGCCAATGCCCGTCCCTTCTTGCTCTCGAGTGTGCGAATCATCTACCTGATAAAAGCGGTCAAAAATACTAGGGAGTTGAGATTCTGGAATGCCGACACCTGTATCCGAGATAGAGAGCAGTAGATGTTCTGTGGCCTCCTGCGAACTTACTTGCAGCTTGACGACTATCTCCCCACCTGCGGGAGTAAACTTGATGGCATTGGAGAGTAAGTTGGTATGAATCCGCTGCAACTTTTCACTGTCAACGTCCATCCATAATTCTGTGGCGGGGGCTTCAATCTCAAGTCTTAGTTGCTTAGAAGCTGCCAGCTGCTGAAAGGACTCACTTAAGAAGCGAAGGAAGGATAGAACTTCTATTTGTTCCAAACGAAGCGCTAGTTTACCCGCTTCTAGCTTTCGTAAATCCAGAATTTGATTGACAAGGTCTAAGAGTTGGTCCGTATTGCGTTGGATAATTTGGCTACCTTTCTCTACCCACTCTGCGGGCTCTTTCACGATGTGATGAGACATGCCCCGAATAACGGTAAGTGGGGTGCGAAATTCATGAGAAATATTGGTAAAGAAGCGCGATTTTAGTTGATCAAGCTCCTCTAGTTGGCGCGCCTTCTGATCAGAAAGTTCAAGGGCCTGTTGGGTTAAGGGCAGTTGACGCTGTGCTTCCTCCCCTGCCTTCAACACCTTCAATTCGTCAATCCCTTTTTGGATGGTTTGATCGAGGTCTGCGAACTTGATTGGTTTGGTAACAAAATCGAAGGCACCTCCATTCATGGCCGCTCGGATATTTTCCATATTGCCGTAGGCCGTTACCATGATGGTTTTCAGCATTAATGGCAGGGACTTGATTTGCTCCAACAATTCCAGCCCACTCATGCCGGGCATATTAATATCACATAAGATGATTTCGATATTCGAAACAGTCTTAAGCACCTCTAAGGCTTCCTTAGCCGAAAGGGCAAAGTAGAATTCGTATTGCTGCTTACGAATTTGACGACGGAACAGACCTGGAATCAGGACTTTTACATCTTCTTCAGCATCTACAACCAAGAATTTGGTGGCTTGCATGCGCATTAGATGTTTTTTGGCAGGAAAACTTGTGAGAAAACAATAATCATTCTAGAGCTTATCTCAATACCAAGACTTCTCTCGGTTAAGATTTAAATCGATCTGAACCAAGCTGGCATAGGTGTCATAGCATTTTATTAGTCATTGCCAATTTTTAATATCTCAAAAAGTATATATAAATGACAAAAGTAATTCCTCGATTTTTGGACTTAAGACATAGCGATCCAGTTTTTTTTCTCCGCTGCGCGGAACGATTATCTCTAGAGATTGCAGCTGGTAAATCTAGAGCGGTAAATTGCTTTGGCTAAGAGGGATAAGCATTCTGCGAAGCAGTACTAGTAAAAAAAATCCTCATGCTCAAAGCGAATCCCGAAATATTTTTGGCGAGACCCCATACTCCTGAGTAAAGGATTTGGTAAAGTAAGAGGGATCGTTGAAACCAATCTCATAAGCAATTTCAGAGATCGTTAGTTCTTTTCCTTTGAGCATTTCTTTGGATCTTTCGAGGCGCAAACGACGGATAAATTTTGTACTGGACTCACCGGTAAGCGCCTTGACCTTGCGATGTAGATTGGAACGACTCATGCCGATATATTCACAAATATCAGGGATGTAAAAAGCTTTGCCACTCTGCCTGTCCAAGGCCTCATGAATCTTTTGCATGAAGGCATCCTCCATCGCAAATTTTTCGGCGCTTGGCCCCTCAGCCTCGGTGGGATTTTGGTAGCGTAATAAAAGCGCCTGACGTAATTCTAATAGCTTTTCAAGCCGAACGAAGAGTTCTTCTTGGTTGAAGGGTTTTGCTAAGTAGGCGTCTGCTCCCTTTCGTAGTCCTTGCAGGCGAGAGTCTGCATCCGCCTGGGCCGTCAGCAATACAATCGGAATATGGCTAGTCCGCTGGTCTGTTTTTAGAGTTTCACATAGCTCGAAGCCATCCTTTTTAGGCATCATCACATCACTCACGATCAGGTCTGGTACATGCTCAAAAGCTAAATCGATTCCCTCTTGACCATCTCTCCCCAGGTGCAGCATATATTGATCTTCAAGACAGGAGACCAAATATTCGACGATGTCAGGATTATCCTCTACGATCAATAGACTCGGCTTCTCTCCTGATATTGTGGGAGAGATTTTAGTACCATTTTGCATGTCAACTGAGGGATCGACCAAAGGATTGATGAGGAAAGATGGCCCGACTTCCTTTATCACCTTTTCAGTTTTCGGGGCATTACGATTGATCGGAAGCTGAATGCTTATTTGAGTCCCCTCACCCACTTTGCTTTGGGCAGAAATGCTTCCTTGCATCAATTCTACTAGCTCTTTGCTAAGAGAGAGGCCAATTCCAGTCCCCTCATGCTGGCGAGTAGCAGAATCATCCACTTGATAAAAGCGATCAAAAATATGGGGCAAGCGGTCCGCGGCAATCCCAATCCCCGAATCCCTTACTTCGATCATCAGTTGTGGTGGCATTGAAGTCGTCTGAGCTAGCGCTACTTCTATTTTCCCACCCTCTGGGGTAAACTTGATTGCATTCGACAATAGGTTACTCAACACCCTCAACATTTTCTCTAAATCCAAATCCATCCAAAGCGCTTCTAGCTCCGTTTGGAAAGAGAGCTTCAGATTTTTAGTCTTTGCGAAAGTCTCAAAGGATTCGGAGAGATGCTGGATAAAAGAAACG
>CAZHOC010000363.1:0-5992 GCA_964534295.1 uncultured Bacteroidia bacterium
CGGGGGTTTCATTAATTTCCTCCGGAACCTCTAGGCGTTCATCATCGATGCCCACGAACTCAGCCCTGCGCTTTTTGAGGTGGTTAATAGCGGTGTTGATTACAATCCGCTTTAGCCACGCGCCAAATGTCGCGTCTCCTTTGAAGCTGGTTAGATTGCGAAAAGCACGTACAAATGCTTCTTGTAGCACATCCTCGGCCTCCATGTAGTTGTTCGTAATACGCATCGCTACATTGAGCATTGCCTTGGAATATCGCTTATATAGCTCGTATTGAGCCTTTCGATCTCCTTGCTTACATCGTTCGACCAGTAACTCCTGGATCTGTATGTTTTTGGCGCTCGTCAAAAATTTTCAGTCTTCGGTCCAATGACAAACAAATATTTCTAAGGTTGCATGCAACCCATTCGGCATGCTGACTGTCATATAAGCAGTCTATAACATCAAACCTACCGAATAACCATCAAGAAACCTTAATCTAAGAAGTTGTTATGAAAAATCTATTTAGTCTACTACTTCTTGTTGGGTTGGTATTTGCGCAAACTGCGTGTGAGTATCCCCAGCAAGCTTTCCCTTGTGAAGATGGCGTTGGAGAACGTGTAACTGAAGTACGCGATTTCGAAGCCTTTGACAAGGTGATGATCAACCTTCCTGGTGATGTATATCTACATCAAGCTTCTGAGTATCGTGTTGAAATTACAGCTCAGGACAACATTTTAGAGTTCCTTTCTACTGAAGTACTAGAAGGGCAACTAAGCATTACAAACAATTCTTGTTTGAATGATTTTAAAACGATCCGCATGGACGTTTATTTGCCAAGCTTGGAAATGCTTGAGATCCAAGGTTCAGGTGATGTTTATAGCGAAGAAGGTTTCGAAACTCCTTCTGACGATCTTACCATCAACATCAAAGGTTCTGGTAATGTTGAGCTTAACGCTAACGCTAAAAACGTAATCGTTGACATCATGGGTTCTGGCGACGTTACGCTAAGAACTCGTGCAGAAGTAATGACTTCTACTATCGAAGGTTCTGGCGATCTATTGCTTCGCGGTAATGTTGACAAGCATAGCTTGCAAATCGACGGTACTGGTAACTCTCGTGCTTTCGAACTTATCAGCCGTGAGTCTGCTATCACTATCACTGGTGAAGGCGACTGCGAAGTTTCTGCTGAAGAAAAGCTAATCGTCGATATCCGCGGCGCTGGCAATGTATACTACAAAGGAAATCCAGTATTGGACGCAACCGTAACAGGTACCGGACAGATCATTTTTGTTGAATAAAAGTGGTGTGTTTTTTGGCGCTTATTACCGATACCGTTCCGCGATTGCGGAACGGTTTTTTTTTGTATCCAAACGATTTGAAACTAATGTGTACTTTTTGAGTTAAAACTATAGCGGCAAAGCATCAAATTCACTCCCTATGAAAGTATTACTAATCGAAGATGAGCCAGGTGTATCTACCTTTATTCGTAAAGGTTTGGAAGAGGAAGGCCATGAGGTACAAGTTGCCTTTGATGGTCAGACTGGCTTGAGTTTAGCTCGTCAGTTCCCAGCAGATCTGATCATTTTAGATGTAATTCTTCCTCATATGAATGGCAGAGAACTTTGTCGTACCCTGAGGGCGGAAGGGCATACAGAACCCATTTTGATGCTAACGGCCCTCAACAATACTGATGATGTAGTCAAGGGGCTGGATGCAGGAGCGGACGATTATCTTGCCAAACCTTTCCAATTCAAAGAATTATTAGCTCGCTTTCGAGCTTTAGCCAGACGTAATCGTTCCGCTGGCGGGACCAACACCACCCTAAGTCTCGCTGATCTAGAAATGGATCTCAACAGCAAAATCGTTCTCCGAGGAGAAGAAGAAATACGCTTGACCGCCCGAGAATTCAATTTATTGGAGTATTTGCTACGCAACAAAGGCCGCGTAGTTAGCAGAGTGGATATCCTCGAAAACGTCTGGGAAATCAATTTTGACCCCGGGACTAATGTGATTGACGTCTATGTCAATTATCTTCGTAAGAAGATCGACAAGGGCCATGACCAAAAGCTGATCCACACAGTAGTGGGCATGGGCTATGTCATGAAGGAATCTTAAAATGAAAATCCGTCAGCGCCTAGCCCTCATTCATACTTTTTCAGCATTCGCCGTACTGCTGGGACTGAGCCTATTTATTTACTTTTTTTCCACTGATTTTCGCAGCGATGAGTTTTTTAATCGCCTGCGCGAACGCGTAGTCATCACCGAACAATTGTACGTGGAGGCAGATCGCCTCGATCCTGATGTACTGCGGGATATCAGAGAGAAATTTCTGCATACCCTGGAAGAGGAGGAAGAGTACGTGATTAAAGTCCCTCAAAATCAGCAGCCGCTAATTGATAGTTTAAAGAATATTTATCCTTCCGCCTTCGTCGAACGCGTATTCAAGGATCAGATAGCTGAGTTTGAAAATGGAGACCGTCAAGGCGTCGCCCAATTGTTTCATGATCCAAAGGGTGATTATCTAATCATAGTAACTGCGGTAGACGTATATGGCATCCGAAAATCGACCAATCTCAGGGGGATAATTTTAGTGGGGCTATTAGCGAGTTTGTTCTTCCTGTTTCCGATCTCCTTGATTACAGCCAAACGGGCACTACAGCCGATCACACAAAAAATCCGCAAAGCGCAAAAAATCACTGCTGATAACCTTAGTGTTAGGCTTCGTGTCTTTAATGAAAAAGATGAAATTGGCCAACTAGCCAACACTTTCAACCAAATGCTTGACCGACTCGAGACAGCATTTGAGATGCAAAAAAACTTTATCAGCAATGCATCTCATGAGATCCGTAATCCTATCACAGCTATACAAGGCGAATCAGAAGTAATACTACAGAAGGAGCGTTCTCCGCAGGAGTATCAAGAATCTCTACAGACTATCAACCAAGAGTCTAATCGATTAGCCGCCCTGGTAACTGCCTTACTCGACTTAGCCAAAACCGGTTTTGATGATGCGAAGCTGCAATTAAAGGCAGTGAGATTAGATGAATTACTATTTGATATCGTCGCAGAGCTCAGTCAAAGAAAAAATATTTCCCAGATTCATTTCCTTCTAGAAGAATTACCCGAAAACTCGGACGAACTAATTATCCAGGGCAATGCTCAGTTGCTTAGGGTCGCTTTCCTCAATCTACTGGAAAATGCCGCCAAGTTTTCCTACCCCACGCCTGTGGAGCTTTCCTTGAGTGTCAATGACCAAAAGCAAGAGGTGGTTATTAGAGATCACGGCATTGGGATTCCTCAGGAAGATCTCAAACACATATTAGAACCTCTTTACCGCGCTCAGAATGCCCGAGCTTTTAAAGGCTTTGGGATCGGTTTGGCCATGACAGACAGGATTTTGAGGCTCCATTGTGGGACTTTAGCCTTTACTTCTAGAGAAAATGAGGGTACGACTGTCAGAGTGAGTTTTTGCTAAAGAGATCAAGCTTTCTAATCTCATTCTAATCTGGGATTAATATGAGATTAAGCTATAGGAGGCATCTTATAGATATTGGAAAATCAGCTCTCTAAATCAAACTCTATGGCTCCGCACCCAACGAATTTCATCAAAGAGATGAAGCACGATATCCCTGCAGGATTAGTGGTTTTTCTCGTGGCTTTGCCACTCTGTCTCGGTATCGCCCTCGCCTCTGGTGCGCCTCTGTTCGCTGGTATCATTGCGGGTGTAGTCGGTGGCTTAGTAGTATCTCTCTTTAGTGGCTCGCAATTAGGAGTTAGTGGCCCTGCCGCAGGCTTAGTCGTCATTGTTCTAGCTGCAATCCAGTCTTTAGGCTATGAAGCCTTTTTGCTGGCAGTATTGATCAGCGGTTTGATCCAACTTGCGCTAGGCTTTGCCAAGGCCGGATTTATTGCCTATTTCTTCCCTACCTCAGTTATTAAAGGTATGCTTGCGGCAATTGGTATCATTATTTTCCGCAAACAGATTTCCTACGCTTTTGGGTATAGTGGAGATTTTGAGCTAAGCTTTGCTCTCCTGCAAACAGGATGGCAAAACCTCTTTACCGAAATAGGGGCTATTTTTGACTACCTAGGTGCTGGTTCTATTCTTGTCAGCCTCATTTCCTTAGGGATTTTAATCCTTTGGGACCGTCCCATTATGAAATCACAAAGGCTGGTGCAGTATGTACCGGGAGCTTTGATGGTAGTTTTTACCGGCATCGCACTCAATGCTATTTTCACCCAATTTGTGCCTTCTTTGGCAATTCCTACAGAACATTTGGTGAACTTGCCCGTGGCAGGCAACCTAGGTGAATTTTTTGGTCAATTTACCCTTCCTGATTTTTCGGCCGTTTCTAATGGTGAAGTTTGGGTAACCGCAATCCTACTTGCGACAGTTGCGAGTATTTATTCTTTGTTGACTAGTGAAGCAACCGACAAGCTTGATCCTTATAAGCGTATCACACCGGCTAACCGTGAACTAATAGCTCAGGGTCTCGGCAACTTTATTTCAGGTTTGATTGGCGGTCTACCGCTCACACAGGTAATCGTTAGAAGTTCTGCCAATATCCAGGCTGGTGGACGCACCAAGATGTCAGCCTTTTATCACGGTATATTCTTGTTGGCTTGCGTAGCCTTGATCCCAAGTCTCTTGAATTTGATCCCGCTTGCTAGCTTAGCAGCAGTACTTATCCTGGTAGGATATAAACTAGCTCGCCCCGCTTTATTCAAACAGATGTACCAAAAAGGAGTCATGCAGTTTGCTCCATTCTTGATTACCTTTTTGGCGATTATTTTTACAGACCTATTATTGGGTATCGGTATTGGTATCTTATCTGCAATCTTCTTTATCCTACGTCATAACTTCATCACTCCTTATTTCTATGAGCAGCATGAAGAAGAAGGTGTGGTTACGCTTACCTTAGCAGAAGAGGTGAGCTTTCTCAACAAAGCGGCGATTCGTAATGCCCTTTCTATGATGCCTGATGAAGGCAAAGTAATTATCGACGGCAGTCGTTCTGTTTATATCGATTCGGATGTAATGGAGGAAATCAAAGACTTTGTTTTCCAGGCTCAACATAAAGGTATTGAGTTAGAACTAATAGGCTTCAAAGGTCAGGATAAAATGAAAGCCTACCATCCACAAGACGTAACTCCTAAAGAAATTTCGGTCGAACATGCACCCTTGCGGAGGAGTCCTTCCGTTACCAAAAAGCTAGCGTCTTAGTCCGATAAATTTTAACCATTTGGTTTAAGCAAAAGCGCGAGTCTTGACTGACTCGCGCTTTTGCGTTTTAAGGTAGTTTACTACTAATTTTTCTGACTCTAAGGGCAGTAACTTCCCCGACACATATATCTTCAATTTCCCTAAGCGTCTTAGCAGCAATGGAGATTGTTTTTAGCGAAAATAGCCATCGTTTTGAAGCACCATTGCGAGAATTTGTCTTTACCCCACAATGAACCGATGCAAAACCGCTAGGACAGGTTTTTGTTAGAGAAATTAGATTTTCTAATCTTATTCTAATGGGATAATATTATTAATTTCAGCTACTAGAGGCAATTTGCTACTTATTGGAAAGATTAGCCCTCTAAAATAAACTTTATGTCTCCGAACCCAACGAATTTTATAAAAGAGATGAAGCACGATATCCCTGCGGGATTGGTGGTTTTTCTCGTGGCGCTGCCACTTTGTCTTGGTATCGCTCTTGCCTCCGGCGCACCTCTGTTTGCTGGTATCATTGCCGGTATCATCGGTGGTACTGTAGTTGCGCTTAGTAGTGGTTCGCAATTAGGAGTTAGTGGTCCTGCAGCCGGTCTAGTGGTAATCGTACTGGCTGCGATTCAATCATTAGGGTATGAAGCCTTCCTATTAGCAGTTATGATGGGAGGTCTGATCCAACTCGTGCTTGGCTTTGCCAAGGCTGGTTTTGTCGCTTATTTCTTCCCCACTTCGGTGATCAAAGGCATGCTGGCGGCGATTGGTATCATTATTTTTCTTAAGCAAATCCCTCATGC
>CAZHOC010000364.1:0-5979 GCA_964534295.1 uncultured Bacteroidia bacterium
AATCTCTGGGCAGCCTTGATATTCAATTCAAGCAATCCTAATACTAACTACTTTCTACTCTCTACTTTATCACCCACCATTTGTAAGATCTAGCGGGGACGGAGACTTGCAGTCGAACGCTATAGTCTCTAGCCAAAGGCAGGGTACTTTCCTTTTCTCCTAGCTCGGAAAAATTCGCGCGTTCGGCAAGGCCGGTATAATAAAGCGGAATTTTCATCTCCTTGCTGATGGTCTCGTCGCTTGGGTTAAAAACTACTAGAAAACCTTTGTGTTCTCCTGATGGATCAGCATGCATCATGGCATCTAAATCACGTCCATCAGCCCTGCGGATATGGATAATATCGGCATTGAGGATGTCTCTGTACTCTTTATAAAGATCAATTTGAGATTTAACGGCTTTGAAGGTTTCTGGACTATCATAAAGCTGGGGCCCTCGATAACAAGCCTGCACGCCCATGAGATAGTTTTGGGCCATATGGGATTGATAGTCGGCTAGGTGTTCACTCAGAGGTTCTAAGGTCGCTGCTGCGCCCCCTCCATGATACTCCACTAGAGGCACAAAAGTCCAGCCCATGCTGGGTGTCTTGTAATAGGTGCCATCATAGATATTTTGACGGCCCAAGATAATCTGCCGCTCGCGGGGAAGCGACCAATTGACCTCCCTATAACCAAGGGCAACTTTATTGGAACCAGCGAGAAAATACCAATCTGGGATATTCATATAGACTCCTCTGGCCCGCAACCAACGATAAAAGTCGGTGATTTGTCGCCATTGCGTCCACTGACTATCATGCACATCTCGGTGGCCGGGATGATTAGTTGAGGCACAGATATGACCGGGATAAGAACCATCATGCTCGAGCAGATCAAAACCGGTGTATTCAAAGAATTTTTTAAGCTTTTCCAGATATTCAAAGCCCCATTCACTGCCGAGACAGGGAGCGTTGTTGTGTATTACCCCTCCGGGAACGCCTGTCTCTGGATTGATCACATCATGCTCTAGGCTGATACTACGGCTAGAAAGCAGCGAATAGCCACCGAGCTTGATACCACGAGAATGCGCGTAATCTGCCAATCCTTTGAATTTGTCTAAGTTTTCCTGACTCAGATCTTCCATATTGAGTCCGCTGCCAAAACTTAGTATCACCATTTCGTAGCCTGTAGCTTCGCATTGATCGATCGCCGTTTTGACTACCACCGGATCGGTGGAAGTCAGGTGCATAAAAATAGGGTTTTCTGTCCCCCATGGAGCAATGGTCCGATACATCTTGCGAAGGCTAAGGCCTTTACGTTCTTTGTCCTGGCTGTCGTAGAAGAGTTGATAGGTGTGAAAAGTCTCTAAGCTATCGCCGGGCGCAATGTCTAACTCTGGACCCAGGGGAGGGCGGCATTCCAAGAGGTTGGGTGTCATGCGAGGATAATTGACCTGACTGCTGTATTGGGGGTCTGGAACCCAGTAAGCCGTTTGGTTGGCATGCTTTGCGCTCATGGCATGAAAGGCATAATCACTTTCGATATGAATATTTGGTAGGGCAAAGTTTTCCATAGCCTCTACACTGGTTTCTGCTTCCACTACTGCCAGAATTTCGCTCCTAAAGGTATTGAGCCTGACATTGGCATCACTTTGATTATGGACCACGAGCCATTTACTCATTAAAGGGAGATTGTCATAGATCTCATAATGGACATCTACTGAAATGCCATTGATTGCCTTGAAGCTTAAAATGAGGTGTTTCCCAAGGGGAGGATACAGATTGTGCTGAGCAAATTCAGTCTCAGAAGGATCCCACTTAATAGGAGAACGAATATCTTTCAGTTGATAGGAGTCAAACTGGAAGGCTTGAGAGTCGTTTTGTAGAGTATCAAGCCATTTATCTTGGAAATAGCCATACTCCTGCTGGCCGACTAAGCCACCGACATTGTACCAAACGCTATCGAGCATCACCCTTGCTTCAGGTTTGATGCCTCTTAGCAAGGATTGAGCAGTACTAAGTTGGGTCAATTCTACAGTGGCGAGGTTAGGGGTGTTGACAAAGCGTCGTTTGATGAGGCCGTTTTCGAGGCTGAAGCCATCTGGCAAAACTATAAGTTCTGAGGTTGTGCCGATATGTTCAAGCAGCCAGTCTTTGTCCTGTTGAAGGTAGGGGAGTTGAGCGTTCACCGAAGGTGTAGCCAAAATAATAAGGCAGAGAAGTAGTAAGCGATGCATAACCTAAGATAAAAAAATAAGGGGCGCCATGACGACGCCCCCGTAAGAATGCTCCTCCCTGTTATAGAATAACAGGAATGTGCCGAAACTATGGGCTTTCTTGCGGAATGCCTGAGTTTTCATCTTCCTTTAATCCTTACTTTTTTCCTTCCTGCCGATAATTGCTACTTTTGGGCGGGGAACAGGACCACAACCGACATACTTCTTAAAAATTAAAAACAGCCATGCCAAGAGCTACCGCCATTAGCGCGGGAGAGGCGACATTACTGAGACACGCAATTGAGGATAGATTTTTACGGGAATGCCCGCACGTACAACAGTTAAAAAAGAACTCCTATAAGGAAAGTTATCGTGATTTGTCCCAACATTTGGCATCAGTAGTGCCCTCCCATAAAAGCGAATTTAGTACTACTCGACTACGAAAATTATTCTACTATTCGGATCCAACAAAGACAAAAGCGGAGGTGATCCCGAGCTTTGGGGAGATGTTTTTGGAGGGATGTTATGAGTATATCAGCGAAGGGGTACATACAAGAGAATCCTATTTGGTCTCTCATTTTCAACAAGAATCTCAGACTGCAGAGGCAAAAAAGGAGAATTCAAGGAAGGGGAGTTTATTACTACCCCCAATTGCGATCCTCAGGCATCGAATCAAAGCCTGGTTTAGTCCTGCCTTCTTCGTCGGGATCATATTAGGAGGCATGCTAGGCCTCAGTACTGGACAGGAAGCACGGTTTCTGATCTGGATCTTTGAGCGAAAACATAGCTGGTGGATCTGTGAGTATGAGGACGGAACCTTGGTTTATAACAACTTCCGGTCTTACAGATCTGCAGAGGAGGTGATGAATTATTTTCAAGGAGAGACGCCTGGGGATTGCCATTCCTTTACTTTGCAAGAAAATGAGTCTGGTAAAGCCGTTCGGATGCCTATGTGCTTTGATGAGATAAATGCGAAAAAAAATCTCAACCTTCATGGTGAGATCCTCAGGGTTTTTAAAGAGTCGATAAAATAGTGGGACGCCCCTACCAAAAGGCGTCCCTGAGATACTACCATTCAAGAGTGCTCCTTACGTTGATCGTAAGCATAGGGATATAAACGGGCCATGCGTCGATCAATATCACTTACTGTTACCCTGCCGTCTCGATCTTCATCTAAGCCTGAGTTTTGCTTATAAGATTGAGTAGGTTTGGCGTAGAGGGTGTAACATATATCTTGTTTGCGGGCTTTGGGGTATAGGATTGCTAGGTAAAGATCGGTCAGTGTGTCGTATTCACCGTAGCGTTCTCTTACTTGTTGGAGGTATAGATAGACATACTCCAACTGTTGGATATGAGACATGCGTTTGAGGCGTTGGATGGATACATTTAGATCAGCGGCAGTTGCTGGCATAATTTGTATCAACCCAGTGGCACCACTTCCTTTGTGATTGAGTACGGCTGCGTCGAAGCGAGATTCTGAATACATTACGGCCATAAGCCATTCCGGTGGGACGCCAAGTTGGGCACCTATTTCTCTTACCTTATCCTCAAAAAGGTCTTCATCATCTACATACATGCTGGCCTTATCCATCAAGTATAGCTGGTCCTTATCAATGGGAGCACTTATCGCATCAGTCTCTGGGATGGGAGTGCCGTTGAAGAAGGGGTTCCAAATAACGTGACTCAGCAGGTTGGTTGCAGTGATGCCTACCAATATGATCAGCATCCATTTGCCGCCAAGCTGGAAGCGGTAGCCTGCTTTGTTGTGTACGACAGGTTGGTCGTACCTGTGGGAGTAATTGCGATGGCCAGCGTCGGCAAATCGCGGTTTGAAAAACTTCATCGCTGTTCGTATTTAAAGCCTGTAAATCCTAACATTTTTAGATATTGTGCTTGATTCTTTAGCTAAATTACGAACAAAAACTAATAAAGCAAATATTTTTAGTATTTATGGCTAAAAAAATTAGTGCTCAGTCCTAAGACTAAACACTAAAATGTCTTTTTTATGAACGGATCAGGCCTTAGCCCCAGTATCTTCTACTACTTCCCCGCCTTTTAGGCGAATAATCCTTTGGGTCTTTTGGGCAAGTTCTGGATCATGGGTGACGATCACTAAGGTTGTCCCAGCTTCTTGATTTAATTCAAATAAAAGGGCTTCTACCTTTTGGCTGGTTTCTTCATCAAGGTTACCGGTTGGTTCGTCCGCAAAGAGGACCTTGGGTCTATTGGCAAAAGCTCTGGCCAAAGAAATCCTTTGCTGCTCACCACCCGAAAGCTGTGTAGGATAGTGATCATGTCTGTCTGATAAACCAACTCTTTCCAAAAGGGCGAGGGCGGTTTCTTTCGCTCCCTTTTCTCCTCTTAACTCAAGGGGTACCATAATATTTTCCAGGGCCGTCAAAGTCGGCAAGAGTTGAAAGCTCTGAAATACGAAGCCAACATGCTGATTGCGTACAGCGGCTCTTTCGTCTTCGTTGAGATCATCAAGACTAACACCACAGAGCTTAACCGAACCAGTTGAAGCACGATCTAAGCCTGCACAAAGACCCAATAAAGTGGTTTTGCCACTACCCGACGGACCAATGATAGAGTTAGTCGTTCCCGCAGGGATTTGAAAATCTACTCCCTGCAAAACGGTAAGTGATTTATCGCCACTCTTAAAAGTCTTGCCTAATGATTGTACTTCTAGGATAGAATCCATATCAGCCTCTGTGCTTTTCTTGATTAATTATTAATTTAGAAACAAGATGCGAACATTCACCTTCCTATTTCTGGCAATGATGCTGTTGTTTGCTTGTCAAAACGAGCCAAGCAGCACCCAAAAAACAAGCCCTGCAGACCCCCCTATGACTGAGGCAAAACCTAAGCAGGACAATCTAGATACGGATGAAGACACTCAATGGGTAGTCTTTTTCGGAAATAGTCTGACTGCAGGTTATGGCTTAAGTCAAGAAGAGGCTTTTCCGGCCCTAATTCAGCGCAAGATGAGGGATTTAAGCCTTAATTACAAGGTGTACAATGCGGGGGAAAGTGGTGCTACTTCGGCGGATGGGGTTTCTAGAATCGAATTCTTGCTCAATCAAATTCCGCCCATCGAAGTTTTTGTTTTGGAGCTAGGCGCAAACGATGGATTAAGAGGCATTCAACCCGTTGAGACGCAAAATAATCTGCAAAAAATCATCGATCAGGTAAAAACTCGTTACCCAGAGGTGTCAATTGTGATCGCGGGCATGGAAGTACCCCCCAATATGGGAGACACTTATGCCGATGAGTTTAGAGAAGTATTTCGCAATCTTGCCATTGTCAACCAGACCGCTTTGATTCCATTTTTGTTAGACGGAGTTGCGGGAGAGCCCGATTTGAATCTCGAGGATGGGATTCATCCGACCGCGGAAGGACATGAAATCGTCGCGGAAAACGTCTGGGCCCAGCTCAAAGATTTACTCTAGCCAAGTCCCCTTCATTTTTCCGCTGTCTTCAAATCGCCAAAAATAAAGCATCAAGCTTAGCGAAAAATGCTGTCTCATGGGAGCACTGCCCTCATAACTGATGATAGGCTGATCAAAGTTTTCCTTTATAAATGGTCCGAATCCTCCTTGGTATTGGGCATTGAGCCATACACCGCTCGCTAGTTGGTAATCTATGCCGGCAATCGCAGAAAAGTGAGGAGCAACCAATACGCTATAACCACTGCCTTTAGCTACCCAATTATCTCCCGCGCTTGATTGGAAAGTAGAACGGGACGCAAAAACAAAATCTGCTTGTATACCGGCATTGATACAAGACAGGTA
>CAZHOC010000365.1:0-1335 GCA_964534295.1 uncultured Bacteroidia bacterium
ATCTCAAGTCCCCAACGACTATAAATGACTAGCTCTCGGTTGACGATGCCCTCTCCTAAAATGATAAATTCATCATTACTCCCATCCTGATTTGGACTAAACGCATTGGGAACAAAAATGCTGCCGTCTGGAATGATTTCAATCGTAAGGCTGTCGGTATCAAAGCAATTGAAGCTTCGGTCCCAAGCTGTCAGGACAATCGTATAAACGCCTTCGCTAAGGTATTGATGGTTTGGCACTCTTGCGCTACTCATACTACCATCGCCCCAATCCCATAGGTAGGCAACGGCATTTTGACTAAGATTATCGAGAAATACATTCGCTTCAGAGAGAATAAAGGTGCTCGTATCAGGCTGACTTAAGGCAAACTCTGCAATGGGAAATAAAAGTGTTCTCAAATCAAAATCTTGAACCGCTTCGCAGCCCTTGAAATCAGTCGCACGGACTTCATAGGTGCCTTCCGCCAGCCCACTAGCTTCTGGCCCGCTAATACCAAAAGGAGTGATCCATTCAAATTGATAGGTATCACCATTGCCTCCGCTAGCTCCAACGAGGATTGAACCATTGCTGGTACCACAATCTGGGGCTACCACCCTTTCTGTGAAAATTTGAATAGGCAAAGGCGAAGGGACTGAAATATTACTATCGATTCGGCAACCAAGACTATCTGTGATGGAGATCTGGTAGCTGTCAGAGCCTAGATTGATGAATGCTGAGCTAGCTTGCGGAGAGCCATTATTGATCGCAAAGCTTAGGGTGCCCACTCCCCCGCTAGCATTAATGAAAATACTGCCATTTGCTTCACCAACACATCTAACCGAATCAGTCTCAAAACTGGCTAGGATGGGCGGAGTGCTGGATAGCATAAAACTGCTACTATCTGCGCACATATTGGAGTCTTCGACCTTGATGGTGAAATTGCCCGTTCCTAACTGATTAAGTAAGGAATTTGCCTGTAGACTACCCCCATTTATTGACCAGTAATAGGGACTTGTCCCTCCCGAGGCAAAACCTAGCACTTGCCCATCATTACTATTAAAGCATGTTGGATCTTGCAGTTGCAAACTATCTAGAGAGATAGGAGTAGGCTCAATGATTGTAATGTTTGATGAGGTGGTGCAGCCATTAGCATCTTCTGCATTGATACTATAGTTCCCCGGAGGGAGATTAGTAAAAGAAGAGACCGTTTGAAAGGCACCCCCGTTAAGCGAGTATTGATAGGGGCCGGTACCACCAAGCGGATTCATTGTTATCACACCATCTACAGCGCCTAAACAACTGATATGGCTTACAGATGGGTTTAGCTCGAAGAGCTCAGGTTCGATTATGCTAATG
>CAZHOC010000365.1:1345-3926 GCA_964534295.1 uncultured Bacteroidia bacterium
GGACGAAAATGCTGACCAGGATTATGCTAATGATGGTGTCGTAGAGACAGGAATCTGCATCTAGAAGGAATACTGTATAATCACCCCCATCAAGATTAGAAAAAACACTATTGCTAGAGAAATTTACCCCATCCAGTGAGTAGGAATACGGGCCAGTACCATTGACTGCAGAGAGACTAAAAGAGCCATTATTGTTTCCAAAACAGTCAACATTATCTAAGTTCAGGATAGATAAATTCAATTCGCATGAGTCGCAAGGGTCGACGGCTAAATCTATTATTACTGTATCTAGACATCCCGGAGTATTGGCTGTAATGGCTGAATAAATAGTAGAATTATTGGGTGTTGCAAGAGGGTTGCTACAATTGGTACAGCTAAGGGTATTGCTAGGAGTCCAAGAAATCAAACTCCCATAACCAGCATCCATCTGATAGCTTTCTCCCAGACAGAGTACACTGTCTTGAGGGGGGAAATCTGCCAGTATGCGTATCTCAGATTTTTCCAAGGCTCGATTATAAAAGCGTAGCTCATCTATCTTGCCATTGAAAAAGAAGTCTCCTGTATTCGGCTGTGATAAGCCATCAGAATGCCCTGAATTACCGGTTCCATCAAAATAATTAATGGGACCCCCAGTACCAGAATAATTCCCACAGTCCCGTTTACCATTAATGTATATGTCCATATCTCGAGCGCCGCGAATGATCGCTCCTACATGGTACCATTGGTTTAAGGCTATAGTTGTCGTCCCTATTTTTGAACGCCGAGAGGCTGGACTTGCTGGTCCTCCATCACCAAAAGCGACACTAACAGTCCCTGAAGAGGGGAGATTAAGCCAAACACCGTGATAAGTATCGTTTCGGAAATTATTAAGGAATACGGGATTGAAATCCTGATCGCCTTTAAAAACCCAGACTGATATGGTAATAGGGAAGTCTGGCTGAAACTTTTGATTGTTGACATATTCGATGAAATCGTCAACCCCATCAAACTGATAAGCGCTATTAGCATTGCCAAAGCGGTCAGTTGTGAGCACGGGGCCATTTACTGTCCCATGATTGTCGTTGCCACTATAGTCCAAGGCATCACCATCAAAGGGATACCAAGCGATCAGGCTATCTTGTAGACTTAATTGGGCATTAAGGGAATAGGTACAGCAAAGTATGCTGCATAGGATTAGGTATGCTTTCATGTTCAAAAAAATTGTGCTACCTCAAGATAGCTAAATCTGAACAATCAAGTGGTGGGGCTTAGAGCATTTCTTCTTCGAAGAACGCTTGTTTTTCTTTGGGGACAAAGAAAAAATTACGGGCGCGGTCGTCAACTTTTCTCGCCAATGAGTCTATTCGCTCCAAACCGCTTTCCTCATTATGGCGATAGATGAGATAGTCCCATGGCAGCAAGATGGCATCTAGCTTTTCTTCAATTTTATTGAACAATACCTCGCTAATAATGATCGGACGAAACTTCTTGATGCTCTCCGCGCCCCCTAATAAAACCCTGTCTTCGGTCGCTTCAGTATCTAGTTTCATAAGATCTATACGACTCAAACCTAGCCTCTCCACCATCTGGTCTAGACTGATGGTCTTTACTGTGATCTCCTTGAGGTGGGTGTCTTCTGGACGGTTTTGCAGACTACCGTCACCGCCAAGATGATGCTCTAGGAAGCGATATTTAGCGTTGAAGGGAGCAAAGAAAGAGAGTTCACCTGCTTGGTCTGAAATCGCGAGTTGGTGGGCCTCCGCTTCGCGGAACGCGTTCATCCGGAAATTTTCCCGCAGATAATGATAGGGACCATCGGCGGGCTCAAAGGCATGCACCTGCAAACTAGGCTTTATCGTTTTACCTACAATAGAGTAATAGCCGATGCTGGCTCCAATATCCATAAATACCTCTGTATGCGGCAGCAGTTTGATAAAGAGATCCGTATACTCGTGATTATTGGTTTCGCTCCAATATACCAGCTTCGCCATCGAATTGGTGGGATTGGTTTTGAGCTGTATCCTTTGTCCTTCCGGGCTTACCTGTAGTTTTACTCTGCCTGAGATAGGGATGCGGAGCTTCTTGGGCAGGGCGTTCCCGAGTAGGGAGAAAGTATTACGGACAATACGATTGACGAAAGGACTATAAAAAAAGCGATAAAATAATTGCATAGTGGCAGGGCCTAAGCGAAATCTCTAGCCCGTAAATTTCTGTATATTGTGCCGCCAATGCAATTAAATCATGGCCTCTTGGAGAAAACGCCTGGGAATGCTCCCAGAACCCCCACCTCAAAGCATGCCTGCGCCGGTTTTTGTCGCCGGTTGTATGCGCAGCGGGACTACCTTTTTGATCGATAAACTCACTCAGCACCCTCAACTGATCAAAGTGGGGGCAGAGCTGCGTGAAGTATGGACAGAAATCGGAGAGGCTCGATCTACAGGCCCTTTGAGCGAGGCCAAATCAGCGGAGGAAGCGAGTTTTGAGGCTGCGACCAATATGGCGCATTATCTCTCAAGTTTTATCAGAGAGAGTCAAAATCTCCGCCGCCACCTCATGCGCGCCAAAAATTATTATCGCTATGGTCAAGGGCGCGTTCGCTACG
>CAZHOC010000365.1:3949-5977 GCA_964534295.1 uncultured Bacteroidia bacterium
GTCAACAAATCAACCCAGCTGGTCAATAAGCTTGCTTACGCCCACGCCCTCTTTCCTCAATCAAAGCTAATCTTGATCATTCGCAGCATCGAAGGGCATAGCGCAAGTATGAAGTCCTTTATCGAACACAATTATAAGCGTGAGAAGATGGTGCACGTTTTCCCGCAAGAAAAGGATGCTTCTTGGACGAGATTGACCGAAGATCAACTCCCGGCTGGGATCACTGATGAGCAGCGCTATCCTTCAAATTATGCGACCATCCCCAAGATGTGGCTGCAACTCAATCTCAGGGCATTGCGTGATTTAGAAGCTTTACCAGAGGAAAGCTATCGAGTGGTGATGTACGAAGACTTGGTGCAGCAGCAGGCCTATTTTATGAAAAGGCTATTGGACTTTCTCGCTTTGGAGAAAAAGCACTCAACCGAAGCGCAACGTATTGCGGGCAGCAAATTGGTGGTGACCAATACCAGCACTCAGGGCAATCCGCTTGAAAAGTGGAAAAAGCATTTAAAGGAAGAGGAAAAAGCGTTCCTCGAAGAGGTAAAGCAAAGCGCAAACTACCAAGAGTACTTAGAGAGAGTAGAGCGCTTAAAGATGAAGTGATTTTTTTGGTTTCACTGCTTCGCAGAACGCTTGTGTCTTTCGAGCAGCAGGAGCTACTTCTCAATACTTATTTATCACTCCCATCAAGCGATCGATGCGGTGCTGCATGGCAAAACCATTGACCACTTTTTGTCTCGCGACTGGCCCCAATTGAGCTTGTTGTTGGATAGCTTTTCGCACCCGATCCGCTCCTTGTTTGGGATCATATTCCAGAATCAAAAAGCCGCAATCCTCATCGATTACTTCTGCAGGTCCGATACCTACCACACTGACCGGTACACATTCGCAGAGCATACCTTCTAGCAGCACCATACCAAAGCCTTCATAACGAGAAAACTGGCAAACTACCGAAGCGCGATTGTATAAGGCTACTAGTTCTTCGCGCTTGGTCCAGCCAAGGACTTGCAGATTGTCAGGTTTGATGCTGTCCAGCCAGGTCTTGGCATCACCCGTAATGCCCACCACGATAAATTGCACCTCAGGACATTGGCGCGCGACTTCAGCGTAAAAGTCAACGCCTTTGATCTTCATACGATTGACATCCGCTCCCCCCGAAACGCAGATTACACTGCCATCTTTTGCTACGCCTGATTCTGGTTTAAACTGATTGATCGGGCCACCGAGGTGCGTAACCTTGATTTTGTCGCCATAAGTTCGCTGAGTGTTTTGCTCGAGCTGTCGAACGAGAAAATGTGAAAGCGGAAAGATTTCATCGGCGAGCTTGGTGTTTTGACGTACAAACCAGCTTCTCACGGGTTTGATAAAAGCACCGTATCGGTACTCGGGTAGATTGGCCGCATCATAGCCCGCCATTACGAGGAAGACAGGCTTACCCAGTAATTTGGCAATCAGGCTAGGGATCAGCGCATGATAATCAGCAAACCAAATGTAGACGTATTTGGCTCCCCAGATATTGCCCAATACCCAAAACAGGAGCTGTATTTGCCGAGCGAACATTTGAGCGCCCTTCATGATGCCAAATTCAAATTTGCGCACCTCATAAAGCTCCTGTAAAAACTCATGGTCCTGCCGCACGAAGCTGGGCATTTGGACGGAAACAAAGAGGATTTTGTTTTGCTTGCTGGCCATGCAGCGAAGTTAGATAAAAGGCATCTCAGAAAACAACCTAAGCTCACATTTCGTAACTTGGAGGACTCAATGGTGCCGATTCACAAACAAATAGCCCGCAAGTGGGTATTTCCCGCGATCATGGGGATAGGGGCAGAGCGTTGGAGCTTCAAGCCATCGCCACTTGGCTATTTGATTTTATGCTACCATGGTGTGGCCAGTAAGTCTAGTTTGCCTTACAATGGGCGCCACATTGAGCGTAGTATCTTTGAGAAGCATCTCCAATATTATCCGCGCTATTTTGATGTATTGTCTCTGGATGAGGTTTTTGCTCCAGTAGGGGAGGAGCGGCTACCC
>CAZHOC010000366.1:0-2541 GCA_964534295.1 uncultured Bacteroidia bacterium
AAGCCCTGCTGAGCTTGTTGGATTTCATCCAGCTCTGGAATCGGCAGCATCTTTTCCGACAATATCGTGATCAGGGTATCTTGCACATCAGCCGAAATACGAGTCAATTCCTCGATACGCGCGATTTTGCCCATTTCCATGGCACGCAATACCGGACTAGGAATCATGGCTTTTTTACTAGGACCTTTTGTCAGCAATCGGTCATACCTCCAGCTATAGCGCCCACCCTCTTCCCCCATTCCTGCGGACCCTTGTATCAAAAGACTAGAATCGCCCGAAATAGCTGCTGCTAAATGTTCCGCCACCCAAGTTTTGGCCGTGCCGGGAACGCCTAGCAATAGCAAAGCACGCTCAGTAGTAAGGGATGCAATAGCTACCTCCATCAGGCGCACATTCCCGATGTATTTAGGACTGATTTGGAAGCCGTTGTCCAGCTCAGCTCCCATAATATATTGCAATACAGCCCAGGGAGAAAGTTGCCAGTTGGCTGGCTTAGGATAGTTGTCGACCTCCTTGAGGGCTTCTAGTTCTGCGGCAAATTCTTGCTCTGCAAACTGTCTGATAATGCTTGCCATATACGAAGTTACAAAGTTGAGGGCTTATTGTGATTGGAAACTTTTGGCTAATTGGTAGCGAAAAGAAAGTTTTTTAAGAGCGGCCTCTTGCTGTTCGTGTTGCCAGAGTTGCTCGAAGGGATCCGTCGCCCATAAGTGGGCGAGACGAAGATAGGTCTCAGCCGGAAACCATTGCACCATCCTAGAGAGGTGATACATGGATTGGCGAAGCCAAAAGCTCGGACGATATTGACGAGCAATTATCTTGACTAAGCGTTGTCCGAAGGCCAAAGCAATATTGGAAGGCAACTCTCGCTTAGAGAGATTGAAAAAGCGAATCCAGAACCCTAGCATACTCTCATCAGATAGATTTTTAAGATGATATTTGAGCAGAGATTCCCAGGCATGATCCTCTATGAGATTGGCCATCACAGGCAAATAGCCATCGGGTAATTGATGAATCCAATTCATAATGAGTTCAGGACTGTCTTCTTTACTGGCAGAGAGTAAATAGTCCATCATTGCCAAGGCCCAATCTTTGCGCCCTTGGCCTGCCGTAGCCATCAACCAACTGCTCAATAGCCAATCGGCATTTTCGTTATGCGAGATTTTGGCGATCAATCGAGCTGGTTCTAGCCCCAATTCTTCCTCCCAATGGGAAAGCGGAATAACGGTCATCAATTGAGTGAGCAGGCGATTTTTCTCCCCTAGTTGCAATTGGGCGACGGGAATTTTGCCTAGCTCAAATGCTTTGAGTACAGCTACATTCTCATCAGAGAGATGGATGCTAAATTCCTTTTTGTTTTCCCAAAGCTCTGAGCTGAAATCAATGAGATTTTGTACGAACTCACTTTCTGGTAGGCGAGTTAAGAGTAAGGCAGCATTTTGGCGAACCTCTTTTCGTTTGTGATGATAAGCTTCTTGTAAGATCGCTTCATCGGCTGGACTGAGGCTTTGTTGCAAGCAGCCAATTAATTGAGCCTGTGCCTTGGCGTTTGCCTGCTGCGTCAGTCGGTGAACCAACAATTCTCGGCCCTTAGCTGGATCTTTTTTTCGCATCTGACTTAGCCAGATACATTGCTCATTTAGTTTTCCTTCTTCCCAAACAGTGTCTGCCAAGGGGAGAAAGGCTTGCCAATCTGGATGCAAGCCCGCTAACCATTTTCCGCGTTCCCCGACCAGGGATAAAATATACTCACTGCTGATACTGGCCCGCAGCGCCCAATCAAAAAAGAGAGGGAGTAGACTAGCAGATATCCTACGATTGTGGACCTTGCATAAAGCTAATAACTCGTATATCCCATCTTCATTGCTTTGTCCGATCAGTTTAGCTAAAGCCGTAGCGCTTTTGCGATTCAGGCCTTTTTGAACATCTATTGGCGCCTGATTGAGCTCTAAATCTGGCGCTTTATGTTGGTAGGCCGCTTTGTGTTTGAAACTATACCAAGCAAGCTGCTCCAATAGGTAATCGCTTCCTTGCTTTTCTGGCAAGGGGATCCGATTGAGGCCTGCGGTAGCAGAGGCTTTGAGGGTATTCCAGCTATTTAGAGTCTTGTCCATTGTTGTTGATCTAGAATACCGAGAGGGGAAAATTGGCGACCGTCCCATTCCCCAAAAACGGTCGTTGGGAGTCCTCCGCTAATAGCAAAGAGATGCCAGATTTTTTTGTAATTGTGGGGCAAGGGGAGAGCATGCCTTTTGTTATCCATGAGACCGGCTTCTCCTGCTGTCTGATAGGGAATCAAGCCATCGATCAGAGCTGGATAGCTATTGAGAAAGGGGTTTTGCTTGAGGGCTTCCGCATAGGCCAATTGCATATCAGTGATAGATTGATATTGAGTAGGGAGCTGGAAGCCAGGAGTTGGCTGGGCTCCTTCTTTAAACCATGCCCTTAAGGGGAAAGCGGAGGGATAGAAAACCATTTCTGCCTGAAATAGGGTGCCGACCTCTAGTCGCGTTTCAAAAGAACTGCCCCTACCTACGGCGA
>CAZHOC010000366.1:2582-5976 GCA_964534295.1 uncultured Bacteroidia bacterium
ACAACCAGGTCTTTTGCACTTCCATGCGATCTTCTTGGCGCAGCTTGCGGCCCAATACTAGCCAATCATCTGCTAATCCATCTTGCAATAAGATGTCCTTTTTGCGTTGTCCTACTCCCGCCTGATTGAGTAATTCGTTCTGCAAAGAAGGACTCAAACCCTCATAATTGCGAAAAGACTCGCACAACATATATAACTCACCTATATATCGGAGGACACTTTCCTGCCAATTTGCTTGTTCAAAGAGCTTGCTCAGGCCTATGACCCTATTTGCTAGCCCTTTGGCCTGTGCATCTATCATCCGGGCAGACAGACTTTGCCAATCTTGGGAACTAAGAGCATGCCGTTGGGCAGTGCCCAATTGGACAGTGTCGACTAACCAGCGAGCCAGTTCATCAGCTCCTGCACGGATATTCTCAATTCTCCTACTCATGGGGATATTTTCGTTTTCGTACTATCTCTCTGGCTATCAGGGAATAAGTTATTGGGCATTCGCGAATTGTAAAAACCTGAATGATTGGTGAATGTTTTTGGTATGCTTCTTGACCATTAGCGGAAAGGGGTAATGTAAAATGATGACTCTGGAAAAACTAAGACTTCCAGCTGACGAACTAAATAAAGACGTTCGCCAGTTGCAAAAACTACTACAACCCCTTGCTCATCAACCTGATTCTTCAAATGTACATGCATCAGCACTAAGACGCTGGTTTGCAGGACATTTACCCGCCGATGCACGAGCCTGTCGTGGATATATTGTCGGTAATGAATTTTGCAGTAATATTCAAGACGTCATCTTATTTGACCGCCAGCAATCAACTGTCTATGAAGAGAGTTGTTGGAAGATGGTACCGGCCCAAGGGGTAAAAGCGGTAATACGAGTGATAGGAGGCAGTCTTGCAGAACCCGCTTTGGTCAAGGTACTAAGAGAGTTTGCCTATGTAGGACAAACGATACGATCCCGTTCTCAGCAGGAAGTTGCCTTAGGTATATGGGCTCCGCAGGCCGAGGCCTGGTCGGAAGAGGAGTTGATTCATCTGATCCAATTAATCGGAGAGTCTAACCCAATGGCTTATACTACTCACATGGCCATAGGAAGCAGTATTTATTTGCAGCTGACTGATTTGGCCAATGCCAAACCAAATTATGAAAGCCTAGGCTTTGAAGAGGGTATTGCAGAAAAAGCAGCCTTTTTGAATGGTGGAATGCTTGCTTCTGCTTTGTTAGGCCATCTCAAACATCCGTTTGAGTTGCCTATGGATGAAAATTTGCGTTCGAATAGAGAATTTTCTGCTGTTGTCCCAGGTGGAATGGCTATACCAACCAAAAAAGTTGCTTTGAAAAGCACCGCCTCTGAGAGAATTGTTCCTGCAAAACATACAGAAGTAAAAGTAATTCCTCAACCTAAACGCACGCCATCGATATTGCCTAATATCATGCGGCGTAAAAAACAGGAAGAAGAGACTCAGCAAAATGCTATCAAACATATCCAACAGGATGCCAAGGGAAATACTCCTCTTCATCAAATGGTCTTGGATAATGATAAGCAGGGAGTAATCAAGCAATTTAAAGAGAGTAATGCCGCTCTAGCTATCAAGAACAAGGAGGGTAATACTCCACTTCACCTCGCCTGTGAATTAGGCTACCGTGAAATCGTGCAAAGCATATTGGCCGAGGGACCGGATGTAAACGCTCGTAACTACAAATACGCTACTCCTCTTCACTCCGCTGTGGAGGAAGGACACAAGGGCGTAATCAAGTTATTGGTGGAGGCTGGAGCGGAAATTGAGACTCGCAATAATCTTTCCCAAACTCCGCTTCACATTGCAGCGGTCAAGGGAAGAATTGCCTGCTCTCAGATTTTGTTTCAGGCCGGGGCTGATATCAGCGCAGCCATGGAAAAAGGGATTCAACCTATCCACCTTTCTGCATGGTATGGAGAAGGGGAAATGATTCAAGCTTTGTTAGACACTGGAGCGGATATCAATATCCAAAATGAAGATGGGAATACCCCCTTGCATTTTGCCGCCTTCAACAGCCAAGTAAAAGCAATTAAAGTGCTGATTAACCATGGCGCGGATCCCAGTATGAAAAACCAAATGGGACGTACCTATTTGGAAGGTCTTAACGAAGGCTATCAAGGCGAAATCAATCGCTTACTTGAATAGGATGTATTTTTAGTGAAGATCGATAAATAAAAAAAGCCCTTCCATGTAAATGGAAGGGCTTTTTGTAAGCTCGCTTACTTATTTCATATCGTTCATGATCATGAGAGACTCATATACATAAGGGTCTGCTTTGAGCGCCTTTTGCATTTTGTCCCAACGATCTTTACGAGACTTCTCAGATTCGATGTAGTTCACATCAGCTGATAGGAAATCAACGCTTAGACCTTCGATCTCTGGACGAATATTTTCGAATTTTTTGTCTTCTTCCTTCATTGTTGCCTTTTCTTCTCTAAAGGCTTCGATCTGCAACGGATAAACATATTTGTTGCGACGAGTTTTGAAACGCATGGCGTTTTCTTGAATCAAGCTGAAGGTTTCATTGTTCTCAATCCGCTCCTCGCTGTTTGCCCGTAATTGCTTGACTTTAGGACGATTTTCCCAAGTGCGGTAAGGCACTTCTTCGATCTCATCCCATGGCATAGAGTACTCGCGCTCTTTTTCGCCTATCTCCAGCAAACTGTAATTGTCTGGCAATACGATATCTGGAATTACCCCGCGGTGCTGGGTAGCGCCACCATCAATGCGGTAAAACTTCTGAGTCGTCAATTTAAGTTCGCCCAATGGCTTTAGATCGGTTTGTCCACGTAGGAAGTTGTCCAAGTTGACAAAGCGCTGTACGGTACCTTTACCGAAGGTAGACTCACTACCTACGATCACCCCGCGATCATAATCTTGAATAGCAGCAGCTAAAATTTCAGAGGCTGAAGCACTTAGACTATTTACCATGATGATTAGCGGACCATCATACTGGATGCGAGGATCTTTATCAGCCATGATGTAAGGCGCACGATCTCTAGACTTTACCTGTACAATAGGACCTTTTTCGATGAAAAGACCCGCCATTTCAACTACGTCATTGAGAGAACCACCGCCATTGCCACGAAGGTCAATAATCAAACCTTCGATGCCTTCCTCTTTTAGCTTCTCGATTTCCATGGCTACGTCAGTGGCGCAGCGGCGTCCATCTTTGCTATTGAAGTTGGTGTAAAACTTAGGCAGGTTGATATATCCGTACTGACCGTTAGCCTGATCGTTCTCAAGGAGGAATGAACGAGCATAAGTGTCTTCAAGGATTACAACATCTCGTACAATTGGGATCAATTTTTCGCTATTGTCGATTTTACGGACGGTCAAGCGAACCTCAGTACCTTTAGGCCCACGGATCATTT
>CAZHOC010000367.1:0-5976 GCA_964534295.1 uncultured Bacteroidia bacterium
CATGGTACAGTGCCTAAGCCAGCAGTCAGTCTTAATGAATTAGAGGAAATGTCCCTCGAAGAGGTGCTCGCAGAGTTGGATGCACTCATTGGCCTTGAACAGGTAAAGTCCCGCATTCGAGAATACGCCCAATATCTCAACTTCCTTAAGCTGCGCAGTGAAAAAGGTTTCCAAGACGCTGAGCCGATAAATTTGCATGTCGTGTTTACTGGTAATCCTGGTACTGGAAAAACTACTGTGGCACGAATGCTAGGTCGGATTTATAAAAAATTAGGCCTGCTGAGCAAAGGACACATCCACGAAGTGGATCGCTCAGATTTGCTGGGAGAATATATCGGTCAAACCGCGCCTAAGGTTAAGACTGTTTTTGAAAAGGCGCGTGGAGGTATTCTTTTTATCGATGAGGCTTATGCTTTGTATCGGGGAGAAGATGATACAAAAGACTATGGACGAGAGGTGATCGAGCTTTTGATAAAAGAAATGTCGGATGGGAAAGGGGATCTCGCCGTTGTGGTGGCAGGTTATCCAAAGGAGATGGAATCCTTCTTGACTTCAAACCCTGGTTTGAAATCTCGCTTTACCATGCGTTTTGAGTTTGCCGATTATACGCCAGACGAGCTCGAGCAAATCGCTTTTCATTGGACTAAGCGCTTGGCGGTAGAGCTATCTCCTGAAGCGCAGGTGTATCTCAAACACCAGCTTACCGAATCCTATCGCAATCGAGACAAGAGTTTTGGTAACGCCCGCTTTGTATTGTCCTTGATCAATGAGGCCAAAATGAATTTGGGCTTGCGCGTTATGCGTACAGATGACCCTGCATCGCTTACTGAGGCAGATTTGTCCATCATTCAAGAGACAGATGTCGCCGAAATATTTGAGGCTAGCGAACGCAAAAAGGCTCGAATACCGATAGATGAAGCCTTGCTTTCGACTTCTTTAGAAGAACTAAATGAGTTAATAGGGCTTGAAAATGTAAAACGTGAGATCCAAGAGCTGGTAAAGCTGGTGAAGTTTTACAAAGAGATCGGTAAAGATGTATTGAACCGATTCTCGCTTCACACTGTATTTACTGGTAATCCTGGTACGGGAAAGACAACCGTTGCGAGGATATTGGGTAAAATTTATAAGGCCTTGGGTATCCTTGAGCGGGGACATGTAATCGAATGTGATCGTCAAGCCCTAGTGGCTGGGCACGTCGGACAAACGGCCATCAAGACGGCGGAGGTCGTAGAGAAGGCACGAGGGGGCGTCTTATTTATTGACGAAGCATATTCGTTGACCCAGGGAGGTCCAAGTGATTTCGGCCGCGAAGCGGTGGAAACTATCTTGAAACGGATGGAAGACCTAAGAGGCGAGTTAGTCGTCATTGCGGTAGGTTACCCTAAGAATATGCAGCAGTTTTTGGAGGCTAACCCTGGTCTAAGAAGTCGATTTGACCGCAAATTGAAATTTCCTGATTACAATGCTAGTGAGCTCCTAAGTATTGCGAGGATGATGCTGGCCAGAGAAGAAATTGTCATGGAGACGGAGGCGGAAGGAGCCTTGACGGGTTACTTTGAATATCTCCACCGGACAAAGAATCAATTTTTTGGAAATGCTCGAGCCGTAAGAAAGGTAATTGAGAAAGCCATAAAGAACCAACACCTACGTCTTGCTACTTTAGACCCGACTGAGCGTTCGGAGGAACTCCTAAAAACCCTAGAAGTCTCAGATGTAGTAGAGTTTGCTGAAGGAAATGACAGCTTATTGGAAGGCGGAAAACAAGGAAGGGTAGGATTTTAGTCTAAATCTCGGAGGAACATATCTAATAGTCTACCCTTCACGGGAACGGCTACCCCTTTTTGCATATCCTTGACGACAAAAGTTACTTCAGCATCAACTATTGTCTCTCCTGATTCACGCATATTGATTTTTTGGGATAGAGTGATACTCTTTTCTCCAATGCGAGAGATCACCGTCTCAATGTCTAATATGTCTCCCAGATGAGCGGGGTTGCTGTAGTTGAGATTGACATTGACGGGCATGAAGGCTAGACCTAAGTCCATAAACATACCAGATTCAAAAAAACCTTTGAAGTGATTCCAGCGGGCCTCTTCGAGGAACTCTAGAAACTTAGCGTTGCTTACTTGTCCATAGAGATCGAGGGTCCAACTACGGACGGTGATCTCTGTGAAGGTTTTATACTTTGGTATTTCTATGGCCATAATGGAGACCTTATACAGGGGCTTTACTTAGGCTCTACAAGTTACAAAACTGCTTGATATTGCAAAGCCTTATAGTGGGAAGTTGGTTAATCACGCAAATTTTCAAACAATAGTCTGGTAAACGTCTTTTTGATACATAGTTATACAGGTATATTTCCGAATACATCAATATATCAAGAACTACAATATGAGAAATGCGATTACTTTTTTGGTAGTGCTGTTTAGTCTGTTCGCGCCTCCAGTTTGGGGGCAAAACTACACTAGCACGCACTTTCAAAATGGGGTTGAAGATTTCCCCGAAAACTTAGACCAACTTTCCGCAAAAGGGAACTTTATTCCAGATCAGGCAATCAAAGGGAAAGTCTATAGGTGGATACAGTTTTACGAGATCCCCAATGAGCAGGATCTAGCTTCACTCCAACAGAAGGGAGTAAGTCTCTTAGATTATGTGCCATACAATACCTATTTGGCCTCGATCCCAGTCGCATTGAATCTCAAGCAACTGAAGTCATATGGGGTAAGAAGTATCATGGAGGTACAGGCGAAGGAGAAAATGGGCCCACAACTATTTGAGTCTAATTTTCCGAGTCATGCGGTAAAAGGTGATCTATTGAGCGTTAGCCTATTGGTTATGCCAGGGGTTTTGATCAATAATACGGTTACTAAGCTAAAAAGTATCCAAGCAGAAATTAAGCAAGTTGCCCCCGATTATGACATCATAGAAGTGGATGTTCCTTTGTCAAAGATCTATGATCTCACGAATTGGCAGGACATCAGATATATTGAAATTGTACAGGCACCTGGAGAGCCAGAAGATATTAGAGGTAAAAGCCTACATCGCTCCAATGCGATCAGCGGTAGCTACCCCGGAGCACGTAATTATGACGGAGCTGGGGTAAATATCCAAGTTCGCGATGATGGTGGATTAGGACCTCACGTAGATTTTAAAGGCAGGGAAAACCAAACCTACATCACCAGTTTTAACCCCACCACTGGTGGTGTACAGCATGCGGATATGGTGAGTGGCAGTGCAGGTGGTGCTGGAAATATTGATCCAGAGGTGCGAGGAAGTGCGACTGGAGCTTTTGTTTTTAATACTAACTACCAAGCAAACTTCTTAGACATAACGCTCGCCCTTTATGATGAGGAAAATGTGGTAATTACTAACTCTTCTTATAGTGATGGGTGTAATGCTGGTTATAC
The DNA here is from genome assembly GCA_964534295.1 of uncultured Bacteroidia bacterium. Classification (GTDB taxonomy): domain Bacteria; phylum Bacteroidota; class Bacteroidia; order J057; family J057; genus JBCAWW01. The sequence goes on from CAZHOC010000367.1 coordinate 3,408, forward strand.
CAATATAAGCCGCACGGTAGATATTCAGCTGTTTAACAATGAGGATTATCTACATGTTTTTTCTGCTGGTAATAGGGGGACTTCTGATTGTGGGTATGGGGCAGGTAATGTGTGGGGAAATATCACTGGTGGACATAAAGTAGCGAAGAATGCATTAGTGGTTGGCGCAGCTAACTCAAGTGGTTCTTTAGTAGGCTTTAGTAGTAGAGGACCTACAGAGGATGGCCGTATCAAGCCGGATATCGTGGGACATGGAGCCGATGTAAATACAACCTACCCAGAAAACGGCTACATCAATACACAAGGAACTTCTTTCTCTGCTCCTGCTGTCGCCGGAGTAGCAGCTCAGCTTTATCAAGCATACAGAGAACTAAATTCTGGAGATAATCCTGACGCGGTCTTGATTAAAGGAGCGATCATGAATGGTGCTGATGATGCTGGTAATGTGGGCCCCGATTATCGCTATGGCTTTGGCTTGGTTAACGCACTAAGATCTGTAGAAATCCTAGAGGGACAACAGTACGTGACCTCCTCTCTCAACAATGGCCAGAAAAGAAATCATTCAATTACCATTCCTGCTGGAGTAAAGGAAGCGCGTTTTATGGTAATCTGGGCTGATCCAGCGGCTCAGCCTTCTTCGGCTATAGTTTTGACCAATGATTTAGATCTAAAGGTGAAAAACGGAGGAATCACTTATCAGCCTCTCGTATTGGATCCTACTCCCAATGTTACTAACCTAAATAGTCCTGCAGTACCAGGGAGAGACTCTCTTAATAATGTGGAGCAAGTCGTATTAACTGATCCAGCTGCTGGAACCTTTGATGTGGAGGTAAGCGGCTTTAGTGTACCAGATGGTCCGCAGAAGTATTATTTGATATATACGTTCATCGAAGATGAAATCACCCTGACCTACCCAATGGGTGCAGAAAGATTTGTACCTGCTAGACAGGAACGTATTCGTTGGGACGCTTATGGTACTGATCCTGGTTTTGGAACCTTTACTTTAGAATATTCAACGGATCAGGGTAATAACTGGACTACCATTAGTTCTTCTATTGCCTCTTCAGCTCGCGAGTATTTTTGGAATGTGCCGAATGCACCTACTGCTCAAGCTGTAATAAGAATCAGTAGAAATGGTCTTGCTGATACCAGCGAAGCTAATTTTACTATCATGTCAGTACCACAAGGTCTATCGGTGCAGCAAGTCTGTCCCGATTATACACGGGTTGATTGGGATCCTGTTGCTGGAGCTAGTGGGTATGTCGTTTATCTCTTAGGGGATAAGTATATGGACTCGATTGGCACTACTACCAATTTGCAGACCTTTTTTGATATTCAAATTGACGCTAGTGAAGAGGAGTGGATTGCGGTAAGTGCTATTTCCCCAGATGGAGGAGTGAGTCGTCGTTCTGTAGCGATTGAGCGTCCTGCTGCTTTGTTAAACTGTGTGGTAGGCTTGGATATTAGGCCTGACGGTCTTTTGTCCCCTGATTTCAATTACTTGCCAGGATGTGATCCAACTCAAATCCCAGTAGTAGCAGTTATTAAAAATGAAGGACTGGCACCAGTATTTGACCTTCCGTTGTTTTATCAAGTAAATAATGGACCGGTTTATTCAGATACGCTTGCGGGACAATTCCCAGCTGGAGGCCAAGTCGTAAATACCTTTGCTGATCTAATTGACTTCAACGCCCCTGGGGTGTATGAAATCAAAATCTGGACGGCACAGATTGGCGACCAATTTCCAGGCAATGATACGCTTTTCCAAAGAGTAGAGGTATTACCAAGTACCGTTGCGTCCTTACCATTTGTGGAAGATTTTGAATCAAATGCGGTTTGTTCGACCACACCCAATTGTGGCGCAACAGTTTGTCCCTTAAATAATGGATGGACCAACCTAGATAATACATATGGTGATGAGAGTGATTGGAGAATCCATAGCTCTTCAACAGCCACTACATTTACAGGCCCTACTGTTGACCACAAACCTGGCAACAGTACAGGTAAGTATGCTTACCTGGAGTCATCTGGCGGTTGTCAAGGCAGTACCGCATTACTATGGACACCATGTATTGACTTAACTGGTGCTACACAACCTGAGCTTTCTTTCTGGTCTCACCAATTTGGTTCTACTTCGGGTTCTTTGATAATTGATATCTATTCAAATGGTGGTTGGTTGAACTCAATCAATCAGTTTGCCGGAAACCAAGGTGATATTTGGCGCCAGCGTACGATAAGTCTTGCTCCTTATGTGGGTAGACAAATCGTTATCCAATTTAGAGGACAAATTGGTAACGGTTTCCAAAGTGATATTGCTATTGATGATATTCAGGTCTATGACAGAATGGGACCTCCATTGGTAGATTTTTCTGCTGATCGTAGAGAAGTATGTGCTGATAGTCCTATCAACTTCACTGACCTAACAGACAACCTTCCTACTTCTTGGAATTGGTCGTTCTCGCCAAACAATGTGAATTATATCACTGGTACTAGCAGTACATCAAATAATCCAAGTGTTAGCTTCTCTAATTTTGGTCTATATGAGGTAACGCTAAAAGCGGCTACTGCT
>CAZHOC010000368.1:0-2775 GCA_964534295.1 uncultured Bacteroidia bacterium
CAGATTATTTGCGTGAAAAGCATAGCGTTTTTGTGGTTCCGGGCAGCGCCTTTGGCATGGAGGGCTATCTGCGACTGGGCATAGGCGCGGAGGAAAATTATTTTCGTGAAGGCCTCGCTCGCATCAAGGAAGGCTTAGCGGCTTTGCAACTTTTGTAAAGAAGGCGCATCCTTGTGATGATGCAAGCCCTTAAGCTCGGAGCCTATTTTGGCAAATCCAATCGTCGACTCACTCTACCTGATCTCCTGCTTACAGATTTGGTTTATACCCACAATTATGTGGATTGGCACTATCATGAGCATGCTTATTTTGCCTATCTGCTGACGGGTCAATTAGGCGTTACCGACCGTAAACAAACTCATCAATTAGAGACGGGTAGCCTGCATTATCATTATTCAGAGGAAGCGCACTGCAATCATAAGCCCGATATTTTTACTAGAGGCTTTCAGCTTGAAATCCATCAAAACTGGTTTAGCCGCTACGATCAGAAGCCCCAAAAAGAAGTGGGCAGTCGCTTGATCAAACATCCCCAACAGCACCTACTCTTTGAGCAAATCTATCGAGAGTTTTTACTACATGATGAAGAGGCGAATCTCAGTATCGATGCCCTCGTTTTGCAACTGATGAGGGAGGATTCCAAACAAATTATTCAAGGCCCCTCTTGGCGCAAAAAGCTGCAAAATATCCTCCATGATGAAACCCAAAGCTTGAGCCTAGAGGAGATCGCCAAACTTTTAAATGTACATCCGGTCTATTTGTGTCAGGAATCCGCTAGGGTGCTGGGATGTACCATGGGACAATATAGAAGGAAACTAAAGCTTAGTCGGGCTCTTACCGCCATGCGGAACGCTCAATCTAGTCTTACCGAAATCGCCTATGCCAGCGGCTTTAGCGACCAGAGTCATTTTTGCCGCACTTTTAAGCAAACATTTGGCTACTCCCCTCTCCAATACCGCAAAAAGTTTTTGCAACCTTAATCCTGTACAATTTTGCCAATTCTCAGTTTGTGTAATTGAAATTCAAACATTTCCCTATCGGCTACGGTAGAGGAGAAAATCAGCATTTTAACTCTTAGGTATGAGATTCATCACAAGCCTCTTTTTACTCTTGATCCTCCAAAGTCTTTTTGCTCAGTCTGACTATGCAAAATGGGAAGGAAGCTGGAAAGGGCAAATTCACAATCCCCAAGCCTTGTCATTAGAAGTGATGGCGACCATTACTGCTTACAATCAGTATAAAATTGAGCTATTCCAAGAAGGGAAGATTCTACTCGAAACGGCAGCAAAAGTGGATTCAGAAGGGATGGTCAAAGCAAAACTGGGCCCTCTCCAATTTAAGGGCCAGTGTGATGAGCAGGGGATGCTTAAATACGCTTTTATCCGCGGGCGAGGTTGCTATGAATACTCTTTACCATTGACTGGCCAAGGAAAAGCCTGGTTAGGACGCTGGTGGCCTTGGCATACGCCCCAAATGGAGCCGTCGACCGTGTACCTTGCTATTGAATTAAGTGAGGGCGTGCCGCAGATTTATCCCTTTTTTGACGAAGGACGCTTTCCCGGCACCTTCGCTACTGGATTTGAAAAAGATACTGAAGGCGGAATTCGCTTTTTTGATTTTTTGACAGGGATGGAGATGAAGGCGACTCTTGCAGAGAACGCCATCACGCTCCAATGGCTAGTCGGTGATCAAGTGTTAACGGAAACAAGTCTTGCTCCTTTTGATGGAGATTTTCCGGTGGGCTTTGAATATCCTGATTATGCTGAAAATCCTTTTCAGCCAAAGGCCATCGACCAATCGTTCCCCGCAGGGGTCAGCCAAAGCCTCAATCCAGCCCCTATGCAAAAAATGGTAAAAGATATAGAAGCAGGCAGCCTGACTTTTACCGATGCAGTCCTAATCGCCCAAGAGGGGAAATTGATTTACGAAAACTACTTCAATGGTTATGGGCCCGAAAATCCTCATCAGGTGCGTTCCATGCAAAAAAGCATGGCTTCGGCCCTAGCTGGTGCGGCCATCGCAGATGGATACATCTCAGGGGTGGAGGCAAAGATGGCTGATCACCTGCCCGAAAAATACCTCCCCTTATTAGAAGACGATAAACGCAAATCTGAGATCAGTTTGTACGATTTGTTGACCATGAGTTCTGGACTTGACGCCATAGATTTCGGCATCGATCGCACTTCTTCTGGCTCTGAAGACCAATACCAAAACACCTCTGATTGGACCAAAACCATCCTCTCTGTGTCTATGATCAACGAGCCTGGTACAGTAGCTAATTATAGTTCAGCTAATCCTGCTTTGGTCGGGACCATGCTACACCAAGCCACGGGCAAGGATTTGGGCATGTATCAACACGAAAAGCTTTTTCATCCCTTGGGGATTGAAGGCTATGTCTTGCAAATCGCTCCTGACAATCAGGTTTATCAAGGTGGCGGCATCCTCATGCGGCCAAAAGATATGCTCAAGTTTGGCCAGCTTTACCTTAACCATGGGCTTTGGGAGGGAGAACAAATCTTGCCTGCTAGTTGGATCGAAGCTTCTATGCAAAACTACCTGCCCCTCGTCAACACCAACGATAAAAATGGCTATGGCTATTATTGGTGGCACCGTGATTACGAAATCAATGGCAAGACGATCGGTTCGGTGGAGGCGCGTGGAGCTGGAGGCCAATATGTTTTTGTGATCGAAGAGTTAAAGTTAGTAGCGGTCATTACCTCAGCAAATTATCGTAATGGGCGCTTTTTTCAGCCAGAGATCATCATGCGAGATTATATC
>CAZHOC010000368.1:2800-5972 GCA_964534295.1 uncultured Bacteroidia bacterium
ATTCGATTTACCTGCTTTTTCTTTTTGGGGTTTACTCCCGAAAGCTTTCGGGACGCGGAACGCTTGTCCCTCTTTGCATCAAAGCCTAGGCATTGGGGAATGCTATGGTGGTAAACAAACAGTAGCTTTAGTTTTCAGTTCAAATAGTCGCTGTAGCTAAGAGAATTTCCCCCTATCTTGGGAGCTAAATTGATCGAATTATGAAGTTTTTGCTGTCGCTTTTGCTTTGTTTGCCCCTTACTATTTCGGCTCAGGATATCTATTTGGTGTATTTCAAGGATAAAGCAGGCAGCCAATATGATCCGCATAGCTATTTAGATGACAAAGCGATAGCACGCAGAGAGCTTGAGGGCCTAGATCTTTGTGATGAGTCAGACTGGCCAGTGTCAGAGGCTTATTTGACTGCAGTAGGCAGCACTGGCGCTGAGCTCCGCCATCCTCTCCGCTGGTTCAATGCTGTCAGCGTGCAGGCTAGTCCAGCAATTATCACTGAAATTAAATCGCTCAATTGTGTAGCTAGCATTGAAGCCTTGGGCCAAATGCAGCTAAGCCAAAACCCGATTTTGGAAGGGGTAGTAGACAATGCTGAAAAGCTGCTGAGGCAGCAAAGACGGCAGATGGAACTAAGTTATTTTGCTAAACAAGGCTTAAGTGGGGCAGGGGTGCGGATAGCCGTATTTGACGTAGGCTTTAGCGGTGTCAATATCGATCGAGGTTTTGACCATCTCTTCGAGAACGATCAAATCATTGCTACGCAGGACTTCTATCAAGGTGATGACAATGCTTATGCCCATGGTCGCCATGGCACCAATGTGTTGGGGTGTATCGCGGGTAAGTATAATGGCGGTTTGATTGGAGCAGCCCCTAATGCGGAGTTTCTCTTAGCCAGAACAGAACATGGTCTCTTTGAAAAAGCGATTGAAGAAGACCATTGGCTGGCGGCCATGGAATGGGCGGACAAAAAGGGTGCGGATATGATCAGTTCTTCTTTGGGATACACCAATAAGCGTTATTCGAATGAAGATATGGATGGCAAAACGGCTCCTGTCAGTCGCGCGGCTGGTATGGCGGCAGCCAAAGGCATATTGGTGGTCAATGCCGCAGGCAATGATGGAGATGGTAAGTGGCGCTATCTCAATGCCCCGGGAGATCATCCTGAAGTCTTGACCATAGGCGGTACTGAGGCTGAGTTGCCAATCCATATAAGTTTTGGATCCTACGGACCCAATGCTGCAGGACAACGCAAACCCAATCTTTCGGCCCCTGGGCATGTAGCTACTTTGGATGGGCTTTCCCCGCTTTCTGAGACATATGGGACCTCCTTTTCTACGCCGCTGGTAACAGGTTTTGCCGCCTGTGTGAAGGAGCGTTATCCTAACTTAACTTTAAAGGAACTCTTCCAGAAGCTAGAGCAAAGTGGGCATCTCTATCCTTATTATGACTATGCCCATGGCTATGGAGTCCCCCAGGCTACGAAAGCCGTTGGACCGAAATCTCAACAGTACAGCAATCCTGCAAAATTTGACGTTCAGCTAGCTGAAAATAAAATTACAATCCTCCTCCCAAAAACCGAGGCTAAGCGTTCTGCGAAGCAGCGCACCATCTACTATCACTACGAACGACCTGATCGCAGTGGCTTAGTTGAATACAACTTTAGGGTCCTCAAACCAGAAGCTGCAGGCTTTAGTTTTCCCCTTCCGACGCCGATTATGGGATCAGGCCGAAAGGGGATGTTACGAGTTTGGATGGATGGATATCTTTGGGAAAAAGAGTGGTAGAGGGGGGGGGGTGAATTGTTGAATTGTTGAAGGGTTGAATTTTTGAATCACCAACTCACCAACTCACCAACTCACCAACTCACCAACTCACCAACTCACCAACTCACCAATTCAACAAATCAACCACTCACTCCTCCTCCATGCGCTCGAATTCAAGTCCCCAGACTTTGATGTAGCTTTTGCCATCGCGCTCATAGGCAAAAACAGTGCCCCCACAATTGCGGCCAAGACCGTAGACTTTGGCATGCTCATCATTTAAGGGATTGATACCCATTTTCAAGTCTTCGCCTTCACCTTCATGCTCCACGGAAGCAAGGTAAATGAGGCCGTTTTCTTCGCTCAGCTCGATTTTGACCATAAAGTTTACCGCCTCTTCTGCTGAGGGTTTATCGATCAATAGATAGCTTCCGTAACGATTTGACCAAGCTTCGGGGATCTCATTGGGTTCTACTTTGAGGGCAAAAATTCCTTCTCGGTTTCTCATTTCGCCTTTGATGATCGAATGGCCTTCTACCTCTTCAAATGTTAACCAACGATCTTTTTGAGTAATGGGAATCGGACCTAGTTTGAAGCGCGGAGTGTAGGAGCCTTGGTTGTTGGGGATGATTTCGGCCTTGGTCCCTTGCACATCGCCATAGAGGCGACCCTTTTTGTAGGAAAGTTTGATAGGATACCCACCCAAGGCGTAGTAGCCAGCCTGTTTGGCGAGATAGCTATCTTCTTTGGGTTTTGCTTTGATTTTGGGGCTTTCCTCTTCTGCTGCAGTTTCTTCTGCTTTTGGAGGACTGAGGTCTTTTTGGAGTTTCAAGGCTTCCATTAAGACTTTGGTTTTGAGAGAGCCAGCAAGCTCACCGCCCCTCTCTGAATTTGTCAAGATGACAACGCCTAGTTTTTGCTCTGGCAACCAGCCAAAATGAGCGTGAAAGGCGCGGGTATCACCGCCGTGTCCGGCAAAACCGCCTGCAAAATCATAATCCGCTCGATCGGAGCGAAAGAAACAGAGTCCCATTTTGGGCTCATAATCAATCTCGCCAGCTCCTGCTTGGATCTCCAGCATTTGGTCGATGGTCTCTGGTTTGAGAATTTGTTTGCCTTGGTAATTGCCACCAGCATTGAGCATTTGCATGAAGTGGGCCATTTCGGCGACATTGGCGTGCATGAGCCCTGCGGGAACGTCTCTAATGGCTGGTTCGTCATAAGCTTCCCCCTTTCCGATGTAACCCATGGAGTATAAAGCCTTCATATCCTCCCGCAATTTGAAGTAAGCGTTGGGCATGTCCAGAGGCTCAAAAAGGTGCTTCTGGGTGTAGGCAAAGAAGTCCTCACCGCTTACCCGCTCAACTAAGACACCCAGAGTCGAAAAGCCGGCATTGGAGTAGGACCAAATCGTATTG